>JACPJY010000103.1:13141-27531 GCA_016187325.1 Rhodospirillales bacterium
GCCTTGGCCGCACACGGGTTGGCCGCCTTGGGCGCGCATGGGTTGGCCGCCTTGGCCGCGCACGGGTTAGCCGCTTTCGGCGCGCAGGGATTGGCGGCCTTCTCCACCGCGCAGGGATTCTTGATCTCGTCCGCGGATGCCGCGATCGGAGCCGGGATCGCCAGGCTTCCGACAGCCATACTCGTGCCGACTAACAGGGACACGAGAAAGTTGGTCATCCGTCGCTGTTGAGGTGTTTTCATCGCGCTCTCCTTCAATCTGTCGATTTAAATTTGGTGATCGACCGTAGCATTCAGGAGCACCGCGGATTAATCACGGGTGTTCACTTCTACGAGATAACCGAAGTCCTATAATTCTCATTCTCACGAATTACTTGAGCGAGTGAGAACAGGACTAAACCGCAATCACGCTGATTTTTCGATCAATCACTTGTGATACCGCCATGGCTTTCCCGCCGGTCAGCGACGGCGCATAAATATGAACGCTCTGCTCCCCATCCACTTTCGGCTTGGCGTCGCGCCGCGCAACTGAAGATCAACACGAGCACAATAGAGGTGACACGACGAATTTCGACTATTGCCGCGCTAATCGCGACGGCATTCGCGTTCGTGGCATTGCCAGCGTTCGCGCAAGCGCCGGTTGCCGGCGTCGATGCCGGCGCCGCGATGCCCGCCGATTACTGGCGCCTTCCGCTCGGACCGCAAGGCGCCCCGCCGCCCGAGTGGAGCGACGTCGAGCGGTCGCTTGCCCCGAAGGATTGCGGTCAATGTCACGCCGACCGTTTCGAGGAATGGCAGACCTCGCTGCATGCCAAGGCTCTTTCGCCGGGCTTGGTCGGACAGCTCGTCACTTTCGACGGCGAGCAGGCGTCGGCCTGCCTTGAGTGCCATGCGCCACTCGCCGAGCAACGCCAGGATTTCGAATCGGCGCGCGCCGCGAACGAAGGCCACGTTCCCGCGCGCGTGGGCTTGGCGGCATCCGGCATCGGCTGTCCGGCGTGTCACCTTCGGGCACATCGCCGCTTCGGCCCGCCGCAGCGTGGCACCGGCACCGTCGGCGCAAGCGCGGACGCAGCCCCCCATGGTGGCATCCTGCGCGTTCCCTGGTTCGAGAAATCAGAGTTCTGCGCCGCCTGCCATCAATTTTCGCAAGAGCAGGCGATCAACGGCAAACCCTTGCAGAACACTTACGCCGAGTGGCGGGCGAGCCCTCAGGCTGGGCAAGGAATTCAGTGCCAGGGCTGTCACATGCCGGACCGTCGTCATCTGTGGCGCGGCATCCATGATCGGGAAATGGTGGCGTCGGGGCTGACCGCGCGCTTTTCAGCGGACAGTCGTGGCGCCCGGTTTCAGTTGACCAACAGTGGCATCGGTCACGCTTTCCCGACTTATGTCACCCCCAAGGCAGTGATGAATGCCGTCGCGCTCGATGCCCGTGGCCAGCCCCGAACGGACACTGCCGTCACTGCCGTCATCCAGCGGCGCGTGGTCTACGAGAACGACGCCTGGATCGAGAGGAGCGACACTCGCCTGCTTCCGGGCGAAACCGTCGTGTTGGAAATTCTGTGGGGCGATGCCCAGCGGGTCCGGATGTGGCTCGAAATTCATCCGGACGATTTCTATGATCATGACGTCTACGACGACCTGCTCAGGGATCTGCCGCAGGGAAGTCATGCGGCCCGCTTGATCGCCGAGGCCAAGACGCACGCGGGTGCGGGTCATTTCCGCTTATTCGAAACCGAGATCAAGCGACCCTGATTGTGGGAGAAGCCGCATGACGCCGACGCGATTGGCCCGTCAGCGGCCGCTGGGCGGGACGCGGTAGGGCACCGGCATCGGCCGGCGGGCGCGAAGGCCGAGCTGCCGAAGGGCGGCGGCGAGCGCCAGGGTGATGATCTCCACGCGACTTCTCCTTATTCTTCTCGGTTCAGAACTCGATGATCGACGTCTGTACGGCGATGATGACCAGCGCCGCGGCATAGGCGACAGCGGCGGCGCCGACGTAGGCGAAGGCGCGCGCCAGCTTGCGCAACGGATAGAGGTTGGCGCGGCCGCCGAGGGTGTTGTCACAGCATTGGGCGTTCATGGTCTTCGATTCCTTTTTCCGGAGACATTTCCGGGGGACCCCCGGGGGCGTCCGGGAAGGGATCGGCGTCGGGGGAGCGCCGAAACCGCCCCCGGGGGTGGGGTGACCGTTACCTAAGCCGCCTCTTTGGCCTTCCAGAAGTAGGGTTGGAAGGCGTTATCCAGCGGCACGTCGGCGATGTGGTTGGCGTAGTTGCTGATCAGCTTGAAGGCGGCGGCGATCAGCACCTCCAGCACCTGCGCCTTGGTGAAGCCGGCGGCGAGGAATGCTCCGATCTCCGCGTCGCCGACGCGGCCGCGACGCTCGACCACTTGGAAGGCGAACTCGCGCAGCGCCCGCAGCCGTTTGTCGGCGATGCGGCCACCAGAGCGCACGGCGTCGATGACGTCGTCGGCGACTCCGGCCTTGGCCGCCATCAGCGAATAGGCCGGCACGCAGTAGGTGCAGCCGTTGGCGACGCTGACGGTGAGCGCCAGGATCTGCTGCTCGGCCGGGGTGAAGCTGGTCTTGGCCAAATTGGCCTGAATCGTCTGATAGGCCTCGAGCGTCGCCGGGCTTTCGGCCAGGACGCCCAGCATGTTGGGCACGAAGCCGAGCTTCTTCTGGGCCGCCGCGAGACCCGGGCGCGATGCCTCGGGGGCGGTCGTGAGGCTATGGGGGGCGAATTTCGTCATCATTCTCTCCTGTTGTTGGTAGTGGTTTGTGGTGGCGCGGGTAAACCGTTCAGGCGGCGTCGCGGCGGCCGCCCAGCAACCCGTCGAGGGTGCCTTCGCGGTCATGGCGGGCGAGATCGTCGAAGCCACCGATCAGTTCGCCGCCGACGAAGATTTCGGGCACCGTGTGGCGGCCGGAGCGCTCGATCATCTGCTGCTCGCGCGCCCGGTCGTTGGTGACGTCGATGGCCCGGTAGGCGACGCCCTTGCGCTTCAGCAGCGCCAACGCGGCGTGACAATACGGGCACCAAGTCTTGAGGTAGATCTCGACCAGTGGCCGGGCGCCCGTGGTCGTGGTGTTGATGTCGGTCATATGCGCCTTCCTTCTCGTATTGGACCGTTCGGTCCTAAATAATTAAAAAAACAACAGCTTGCGGCCGGCGGCGCCCCGCTAGTCGAGCGCGGTCAGCGTGATGCGGGCGATGTCGGCGAGCGCCTTCGGGTCCGGGTTGGCCTTGCCGACCACCATCAGCCCGTTGAGGCTGCTGGTCAGATAACGGGCGAGCGCGCGCGCGTCCTTGTTCTTGTCGATGTCGCCTTCCTTCTGGCCGCGCTCGATCAGCGCCCGGAAGGTGTCCTCGACGATACCGAAGCCGCCGCCGATCAGCTTCGCCGCCTGGGGATCGTGCAAGGCAACCTCGACGGCGCAATTGTTGAGGAAGCAGCCGCGACGGCCGTCCTTCTCGGTGATGCGGCTGACGGCACGCTCGAACAGCCCGGCAATCAGCTTGCGGGCCGGGGCCTCCAGGGTGGCCACCGAGGCGATCTGGCAGGCGACCGTTTTCTTGTAGTGCTCGATGGCGGCCAGGAACACCTCGTGCTTGGAGCCGAAGGTGTCGTAGAAGCTGCTCTTCGACAGCTTCATGGCGTCGACCAGGTCGCTCAGCGACGTCGCCTCGTAGCCCTTCGACCAGAATACCTGCGTCGCCTGGTTGAGAGCTTCCGTGGTGTCGAATTCCCGTGGCCGTGCCATGATGGTTTCCGTTCCTCGCATTATTCAGCCCGCCGCCATGGCGGGCCGAATCGCATTGGCGGTCCTTATACCTGTTCTGGACCGATTAGTCCAGTAAATTCTTGCAAGACAGCCCTGCGCGGGGCGCGGGTGATGCCCGCAAGGCGGAGGAATTCTCGGGAAAACCGGGAAGCGTCAAATCAGCCCCGCCAGCGGCGACGACGGATCGGCGTACATCTTCTTCGGCATGCGGCCGGCGAGATAGGCGTGGCGCCCCGCCTTCACCGCCGCCTTCATGGCGCGCGCCATGCGCACCGGATCCCTGGCCTCGGCGATGGCGGTGTTCATCAGCACTCCGGCGCAGCCGAGCTCCATGGCGATGGTGGCGTCGGACGCGGTGCCAACGCCAGCATCGACGATCACCGGCACGTGCGATTGCTCGACGATGAGGCGGATGTTGACCGGATTCTGGATGCCGAGGCCGGAGCCGATCGGCGCGCCCAAGGGCATGATCGCCACCGCGCCGGCGTCCTCCAGGCGCTTGCACATGATCGGGTCGTCGGAGCAGTAGACCATCACCTGGAAGCCTTCCTTGGTCAGCGCTTTGGTGGCCTCCAACGTTTCCGGCATCATTGGATACAGCGTGCGCTGTTCGCCCAGAATCTCAAGTTTCACCAGGGTCCAGCCGCCAGCCTCGCGGGCGAGGCGCAACGTCCGCACCGCGTCTTCCGGCGTGAAGCAGCCGGCGGTGTTCGGCAAATACGTGTATTTCTTCGGATCCAGGTAATCGACCAGCATCGGCTGGTTGGGATCGGTGAGATTGACGCGGCGCACGGCGACGGTGACGATCTCGACCCCCGCCGCCTCGGCGGCCAGCCGGTTGGTTTCGTAGTCCTTGTACTTGCCGGTGCCGATGATCAGGCGCGAGGTGAATCGCCGCCCCGCTACTTCCCAAGTATCGGCCGAAGCGTCGGCGTTGGCGGCGGGTGCCTTGCCGGCCGGCTTCTTCGGCGCCTCGTCGGGGGCGCCGCCGCCGATGAAGTGAACGATCTCCAGCTTGTCGCCGTCGTCGAGGGCAATGCCCGCGTATTTAGACTTCGGCACGATCTCCAGGTTGCGCTCGACCGCCACCTTGCGCGGATCGAGTCCGATCGCGCCCAGGAGCTGCTCCACGGTCATGGGCGCTTCGAATTTCTGGGCCTCGCCGTTGATGGTCAAGTGCATGGCGTTCACGCTGGCGGCGGGTTTCCCCTGAACGTTTGAGGGGCGTTTCGGGGGCATTTCCGGGCCGTTTCCTGCCATAAGTATGGGGCTCCGTGGCGGCGCTTTCAACCGGCCAATGCGCCGAAAGCTGGAACTTTCGCCAACGAGCGGGCATGATAGCCGCCGAATCGATGAACGCCGCAGCTTCGTAATGGTCCCGCCCGTCCGATGACTCCCACCGTCCTGGTCCTCAACGGACCCAACCTGAATCTGCTCGGCACCCGCGAGCCCGAGATCTACGGCCGCGACACCCTGAAGTCCATCGAGGCGGCCTGTAAAAAGCGCGCCAAGGGGCTTGGCCTGAAGGTGGCGTTCCGCCAGTCCAACAACGAGGGCGATCTGGTCGACTGGGTGCAGCAGGCGAGTAAGAAGTACCAAGCGCTGATCGTCAACGCCGGCGCCTACACCCACACCTCGGTGGCGCTGCTCGACGCGCTGCTGGCGACCGACCTACCGGTGGTCGAGGTGCATCTCTCCAACATCCACCAGCGCGACGAGTTCCGCCATCACTCCTACGTGTCGAAGGCCGCCGACGGAGTCATCTGCGGCCTCGGCGGCATCGGCTACGAGCTGGCGCTGGAGGCGCTGGCCTGCCGGCTCGGCACTGTCGAGGACGCGTGAGCATGGCCAAGCCGCCGAAACGCGACGTCGACGAGGATTTGGTGCGGCAGCTGACGCGGCTGCTGGAGGAGACCGGGCTTTCTGAGATCGAATACGGCCGCGACGGCTGGCATGTGCGCGTCGTCAAGGGCGGCGGCGACCACCAGGCGCCGGCGCCGCCGGCCGCCCCCGCCCCGACCGCGGCTGCTGCGGCGACGGCCAAGGCGACGGCCAAGGCCGCCGCCGACGCCGCCGAACTCGCGGGCGCCGTCACCTCGCCGATGGTCGGCGTCGTCTACACCGCCGCCGAGCCGGGCACGCCGCCGCTCGTCAAGGCCGGCGACCAGGTGACCGAGGGCCAGACGCTGCTGCTGATCGAGGCGATGAAGGTGTTCAACCCGATCACCGCGCCGAGGGCCGGCCGGGTGAAGCGCATCTTGGTCACCGACGGCACGCCGGTGGAATTCGGCGAACCGCTGCTGATCCTCGAGTGAGGCCCGGAGCTCCGCGCATGACGGCGGGCATCAGCGATGTTTGAGAAAGTCCTGATCGCCAACCGCGGCGAGATTGCACTGCGCATCCTGCGCGCCTGCCGCGAGATGGGCATCCAGACCGTCGCCGTCCATTCGACCGCCGACACCGACGCCATGCACGTGCGGCTGGCTGACGAGACCGTGTGCATCGGCCCGCCGCCGGCCAAGCAGAGCTACCTGAACGCGACGGCGATCTTGAGCGCCGCCACCATTGCCGGCGCAGACGCCATCCACCCGGGATACGGCTTCTTGGCCGAGAACGCCGACTTTGCGGCGATGGTCGAGGAGCACGAATTCACCTTCATCGGCCCGTCGCCGGAGCACATCCGCCTAATGGGCGACAAGATCGCCGCCAAGCAGGCGATGCAGGACGCAGGCCTGCCGGTGGTGCCGGGCTCCGATGGGCCGGTCGCCGATATCGAGGCCGCGCGCGCCGCCGCCCGCGACATCGGCTATCCGGTGCTGATCAAGGCGTCGGCTGGTGGCGGCGGCCGCGGCATGAAGGTGGCGAAGAACGATAAGGCGCTCGGCGAGGCCTTCACGCTGGCCCGCGCCGAGGCCAAGGCGGCGTTCGGCAGCGACTTGGTCTATATCGAGAAATTCCTGGCCACCCCTCGCCACATCGAGGTGCAGGTGCTGGCCGACAACCACGGAGCGGTGGTGCATTTGGGCGAGCGCGACTGCTCGCTGCAACGTCGCCACCAGAAGCTGGTCGAGGAGGCGCCGTCGCCGGCGCTGAATGCCGAGCAGCGCCGCGATATCGGCGCGCGGGTGGTCGAGGCGGTGAAGAAGATCGGCTACCGCAACGTCGGTACCGCCGAGTTCCTGTTCGACGGCGGCGAATTCTACTTTATCGAGATGAACACGCGGCTGCAGGTCGAGCATCCGGTGACCGAGATGATCTGCGGGCTAGATCTGGTGCGCGAGATGATTCGAGTGGCGGCCGGCGCACCGCTCGGCTTCGGCCAGTCCGAGATCGAGTTCGCCGGCCACGCCATCGAGTGCCGGATCAACGCCGAGAATCCGGAAACCTTCCAGCCCAGCCCGGGCACTATCGGCGCCTATCATGCGCCGGGCGGCCTCGGGGTGCGCGTCGATTCCGGGCTGTTCTCCGGCTACACGGTGCCGCCGCATTACGACAGCATGATCGCCAAGCTGATCGTCCACGGCACCAACCGCAACGAGTGCCTGATGCGCCTGAAACGGGCGCTCGGCGAATACGTGATCGACGGCCTCGAGACCAGCATCCCCCTGCACCTGCGGCTGATCAACGAGGCGAAGTTCGTCAACGGCGACTACGACATCCACTGGCTCGAGGCGTTGATTGCCGGCGGGAGACGCGGCAATGACTGAGCGCGCCCGTCGCGGGGAGTTTCGATGAGCCGACGCGACCGCGGCAACCACGGCCTGACGCCGGAGCTGCTGATCCGGGCCTACGCCGCCGGCATCTTCCCGATGGCCGAGCGCCGCGACGATTCGAGTATATTCTGGGTCGATCCCCGGGTGCGCGGCGTGATGCCGCTGGAGCGCATTCATGTGCCGAGGCGCCTGATGCGCTCCGTGCGCAGAAAAGCGTTCCAGGTGCGCTGCGACGCCGCCTTCGCCGAGGTTCTCCGCGCCTGCGCGGCGCCGAAGCGCCACCGCCGCGATACCTGGATCAACCGGCCGATCGAGGAAGCCGTCATCGGGCTGCACGAGATGGGCTTCGCCCACAGTGTCGAGGCGTGGCGCGACGGCCGGCTGGTCGGCGGGCTATATGGCGTGGCGCTGGGCGGCGCGTTCTTCGGCGAAAGCATGTTCTCGAGCGAGCGTGACGCCAGCAAGGTGGCGCTCGTGCACTTGGTGGCGCGGCTCCGGCTCGGCGGCTTCAAGCTTTTGGACGTGCAGTTCATCACCGATCACCTGCGGCAGTTCGGCGCCGTCGAGATTCCGGCGCGCCTGTACCTGGAGCGGCTCGAGGCTGCGCTCACCCACCAGGGTGTGTTCCGCGCCGTTCCCGAACCGGCCGAACTCGAAGACACCCTCGAGGAGTTGTTCCGGGCGTCGCGCGATAAAGGTTAATCGTTCGATTTTTTCAGCGGCGTTTTCGCGGTGACGGGACGGCGGGCTTGCGGGTTTCTCCCTTTCCAATGGCGCCTTCGCATATTTTGGGAATTACTCAATATCTAATTACTGATAGGGTTATCCCTAACTTGTTCAACCTAGGATATGTCTATACGGTGTGCGCCATTGAATCGTCGGTTGCCTGCTCAACCAAAGAGTTTGACGACCTTTGGGCTCGGAGATTTCGCCATGTTTGATCGACCAGTGACAATTGCTACTATCTTTGCCGCCATCATGTCGATGTCGGTAGTGATAGCATCGCCATTCATGGCTGCGGCGGACCTGCAAAGCAAGCCGGCGACGACGGAAACCACGGCGAACCTGAAGATCATCCAGATGCACCGACACGTCGATGGCCTGTTGGCCGTCGCCGAGGCGCTTGCCAGTGGCCGCTACGACCGAGCGGCTGAGATCGCCGAAAAGGAACTCGGCATCGGCACCCTCGGCGGCAAACCCAGCGGAGCCGCCTCCGACATGCGGGACTCCCAGGCACTGTGGGAAAAGGGCCTGGCGTTCCGCAAAGCGGCCAGCTACTTCGCCGGCCACGCTCGCATCGTCCAACGCAACCAAGCGCCGGAAACGAAGGCGAAATTGTTCGACAGCTTTACCCAAATGTTGAGCGGCTGCCAGGACTGTCACGAAGCCTTCCGCGATCGGTGAGCCGGATGACTGGCGCCGGCGGCGCCTAAGCTATTTCCTCGGCGGTTTCTGCTGCGCGCGTGGTGGGGCCGGCGGCGACGCGGCTGGTGGCTGGGCCTCAGCGGCGTTTTTGCAGTCGAGCACCCAGACGTCGTAGACCGGATGCTCCATCGCCGACAGCGCCGGGCTGGAGGCGAACATCCAGCCGCGGAACAGGCTGATCGCGGCCTCGCCTTCGCGCACCTCCCAGATGTCCAGGAACGCGGCGCTTTCCGGCGTCTCCTCCGGTGGCCGCTTGTCGCAATGGCGGGCGATAATTTCGAGGCCGCCGAACTTCACCACCTCGCCGACCGGCGCCTCGATGGTCGAGACGCGCGCCGTCACCTTGTCGAGGCCCTGCAGCACCGCGATGTCGTAGGGCGTCGCCAGCGCGGCCGTCGCGGCGGCGATCCACAATGCCGGCCAAACAACCGCGATGATCGCTGTCTTCGGCAACGCGCTTCGGTCTCCTTGGGCGTCTCGTCGGGGGTCGTCAGGCCGGCAGCGCTGGTGCGCCGTCTCTAACGCGCCGCCTTCCCTGCTCCGCCAGTGGCGAGGAAGATGATCTCGCCGACCTGGTCCTCAAGCGAGCGGAAGTCCTTGACCTTGGTCAGCTTGCCGCCATCGGCGATGTAAGTCGCGGCGGCGCCGGGATCGAGCCGCACGTACTTGCCGCCGAGGATGCCTTCGCTGGCGATCGAGGCGACGGTGTCGGTCGGCAGCTTCACCTCCGGCGTGATCGACATCGCCACCCGCGCGTCGTAGGTCTTGGGGTCGAGCCGGTGATCGAGCACGGTGCCGACCTTGATGCCGTTGATGCGCACGTCGGCGCCTTTCGACAGGCCGCCGATCTTGTAGAACGCGGCGTTGACCGTATAGCCGGCGACGGCCTTCACCTCGGCCGCCGAATAGGCGAAGAAGGCGAAGATCCCGGCCACCGTCAGCACCACCGCGCCCAGCACCGTCTCGACTGCGTTCCTGCCCATCGCCCTGCCCTTTCGCTGCTGTATTATCTATAACTTATTGTTTTGACTTTGTTTTTTCTGCCTTGTCGGCGTCGCGGCGACGCTCCGCCAGCGCCGCGCGGCCCTCGGCGATGATCAGCTCCAGAAGGTCGCTGACGACGACCGAGTCCTGGGTGAAGGCGATCTCGCCGCCGGTCTTCAGCATCACCTGATCGCCGCCCGGTTCCAGCACCAGGAACTTCGATCCGAACAAGCCGTCGGTGTGAATCGCCGCCGAGGTGTCGGTAGGCAAAGGCACGTCGCCAAATATCTTCATGGTGATGACGGCGCGGTAGCGGTCGTCGAGTGTCATCCGGCTGACGGTGCCGACGCGGATGCCGCCGACCATCACGTCATCGCCTTCGACCAGACCGTCGACGCGGTTGAACTTGGCGACCACCATCTTGTGGCCGCTGGTGCCAGTGCTCGCCCGCGCCTCGCGCCAGTCGCGGCCGCCGTAAAGGTACGCCAGCACTAGCAACAGGCAGCCGAAGGCGCCGGCGCCGATCAGGATTTCGCGGGTTTCGCTGGTCATCGGATGCGCCGGCCGGCCAGGCGCGTCAACTCGGCGTCCACGGCTCGTAGTCGCCAGTCGCCGCCGCCCGCTTGCCACCACGGTAGGCATGGCCGCGCGGCCGGTAGGCGCCGGCCGTGCCGGTCTGGTTGGGCAGATGTTCCTTCTGCCACAACTGCGATTCGGCGGCCTGCTCGCTGAGCGGCACGGCGGTGGTGTGGTGCAGCCAGGCGTGCCATTCCGGCGGCACCCGGGACGCCTCGGGCTTACCCTTAAACAGCACCCAGCGCCGCTCGCGCCCGTGGAGGGTGTCGCGGCGCGCCCGGTAGTAGCGGTTGCCGAACTCATCGGTGCCAACCAGGGTGCCGTGGATCCAGGTATAGATCAGGGTGCCGATATGGACGATGTGCATGTGAATTCGTTCCCGCTCAGGCCGGCGCCCACCCGGCAAATGGCGCGGCCAAATATGGCACTTGCCGTCGCGAGCGTCCAGTTGCGGCGGCGCCCGGCGCCATCCTTCCCCACCGGCGCCGCGGCGCCCGATATTCGTTGCCGGCCGCCCCCGCCCGCTCCGGCCGTCACGCGACCGCCGCTGCCCGGCGGCGGCATTCCATGCCTGAAATCAAGCGCCGCCAAGCCGTTTACACTATATACGGTATATTAAGGTATTTTTATTATCCTCGTACCACAACATCTGGCAATTTTCCTATTGCCGGTTCAAAAATGTTGGGCTACAGATTGTATCGTTGCACCTGGGCAACCACGACATCTTGATTAGGCGTGCGTAGAGGCGGGGGGGAACCCGTCACAGGGTCGCAACGGGGGACCGAACCGAAAGGTCCATAAAAATCGGCGATAGCCCGAGACCTTTTGTTGGGGGAAAAATGAGAATCACGCGCCTTTTTACGAAGCACCACGATTCGCCTCACGCATCCATCGAATTCCGCAAGACCTCAAGCGAGATCAAGAACCCGGACGGCTCGGTGGTGTTCCGCCTTGCCGACATGGAAGTGCCGGCGCGCTGGTCGCAGGTCGCCTGCGACGTTCTGGCGCAGAAGTACTTCCGCAAGGCCGGCGTTCCCAAGTGCTTGAAAAAGTTCGAGGAAAACGACGTCCCGAGCTGGCTGTGGCGGCGCGTCCCGGACCCGGCGGCGCTCGCGCAGCTGCCCGACGGCGAGCGCACCATCGGCGAGACCTCGGCCAAGCAAGTGTTCGACCGGCTGGCCGGCACCTGGACCTACTGGGGCTGGAAGGGCGGCTACTTCGATTCGGAAGACGACGCCCGCGCCTACCACGACGAGATGCGCTACATGCTGGCGGCGCAGACTGGCGCCCCCAATTCGCCGCAGTGGTTCAACACCGGGTTGTACTGGGCCTACGGCATCGACGGCCCGGCGCAGGGCCACTCCTACGTCGACTATAGGAACGGCAACCTGGTCCGGTCGCGCTCGGCCTACGAGCGGCCGCAGCCGCACGCCTGCTTCATCCAGAGCATCGCCGACGACCTGGTCAACGAAGGCGGCATCATGGATCTGTGGGTGCGCGAAGCGCGCCTGTTCAAGTACGGCTCCGGCACCGGCACCAATTTTTCGGCGCTGCGTTCCGAGGACGAGGGGCTCAGCGGCGGCGGCAAATCGTCGGGGTTGATGAGCTTCCTCAAGATCGGCGACCGCGCCGCCGGCGCGATCAAGTCCGGCGGCACCACCCGGCGCGCCGCGAAGATGGTGGTGGTCGACATCGACCACCCCGACATCGAGCAGTTCATAACCTGGAAAGTCGAGGAAGAACAAAAGGTTGCGGCCATGGTGGCGGGCTCGCGCATGGCCCGCAAGCACCTCAACAAGGTGATGGCCGCGTGCGCTGAAGGCGCCGGCGAGGACCGTTTCGATCCGAAGAAGAACGCGGCGCTGAAGCAGGCGATCCTCGGCAGCCGCCGCGCCATGATCCCCGAGAACTACGTGCAGCGAGTGATCCAGTTTGCGCGCCAGGGCTACAGCGAGATCGACTTCCCCGAATTCAACACCGATTGGGATTCGGAAGCCTATCTCACCGTGTCGGGTCAGAACTCCAACAATTCGGTGCGCGTCTCCAACGCGTTCCTGCAGAAGGTGCTCGACGACGGCGAGTGGACGCTGATCCGCCGCACCGACCGCAAGGTCTCGGAAACCGTGCGCGCCCGCGACTTGTGGGAGAAGATCGGCTATTCCGCATGGGCCTGCGCCGACCCCGGCCTGCAGTTCGACACCACCATCAACGACTGGCACACCTGCCCGGTCAGCGGCCGCATCAACGCCTCCAATCCGTGCTCCGAATACATGTTCCTCGACGACACGGCGTGCAACCTGGCGTCGCTGAATCTGATGTCGTTCCGCATGGGCGACGGCCGCTTCGACGTAGCGGCGTTCGAGCACGCGGTGCGGCTGTGGACGATCACGCTCGAGATTTCGGTGATGATGGCGCAGTTCCCGTCCGACCGGATTGCCGAGCTGAGCTACGATTTCCGCACCCTTGGCCTCGGCTTCGCCAACATCGGCGGCTATCTGATGGCCGCCGGCATCCCCTACGATTCCAAGGCCGGGCGGGCCATCTGTGCCGCCATTTCGGCGCTGATGACCGGCCAATCCTATGAGACGTCGGCGGAGATGGCGGCCGAGATGGGGGCGTTTCCGCGCTATCGCGAGAACCGCGACGCCATGCTGCGCGTCATCCGCAATCACCGCCGCGCCGCCCACGGGGCCGACGCCGGCTACGAGACGCTGGCGGTGCCGCCGGTGCCGCTGGTGGCGGCCGACTGCCCCGACCAGGATCTCGCTCGCGCCGCCCGCGACGCGTGGGACCGCGCGCTCTCGCTCGGCGAGGCCAACGGCTATCGCAACGCGCAAGTGACGGTGATCGCGCCGACCGGCACCATCGGCCTGGTCATGGATTGCGACACCACCGGCATCGAGCCCGACTTCGCGCTGGTCAAGTTCAAGAAGCTGGCCGGTGGCGGCTACTTCAAAATTATCAACCGCATGGTGCCGAAGGCGCTGGCCGTGCTCGGCTACAGCGAGGCCGAAGTCGCCGACATGATCGCCTACGCGGTCGGCCACGGCACGCTGAGGGACGCGCCCGGCATCGATCATGCGGCGCTGCGCCAGCGGAAATTCACCGAGCAGGCGATCGCCACGGTCGAGAAGTCGCTGGCCGAGGCGTTCGATATCCGCTTCGTGTTCAACAAGTGGACGCTGGGCGAGGCGTTCTGCACCGAGACGCTGGGCATCCCGGCCGAGCGGCTAAACGACCCGTCGTTCGACATGCTGACCGCGCTCGGTTTCTCGAAGGACCAGATCGAGACCGCCAACATCCACGTGTGCGGTGCCATGACGCTCGAAGGCGCGCCGCACCTGAAGGACCAGCACCTGCCCGTGTTCGATTGCGCCAACCCGTGCGGGCGGACAGGCAAGCGGTACCTCTCGGTGGACAGCCACATCCGGATGATGGCGGCGAGCCAGCCATTCATCACGGGTGCGATCTCGAAGACCATCAACATGCCGAACAACGCCACCGTCGAGAACTGCAAGCAGGCCTACATGCTGTCGTGGCGGCTGGGGCTAAAGGCTAACGCGCTCTACCGCGACGGCTCGAAGCTGTCGCAGCCGCTGTCGTCGTCGCTGTTGGCCGATGTCGACGTCGAAGAGGCCGACGACGTGGTCCAGCAGATTATCGCGGCGCCGGCCGCGCAGCGCGCTGAGATCGTCGCCGAGCGCATCGTCGAGCGTATCGTCGAACGCGTCGTCGCCGAGCGCCGGCGCCCGCCGCATCGCCGCAAGGGCTATACCCAGAAGGCGGTCGTCGGCGGCCACAAGGTGTATTTGCGCACCGGCGAGTTCGAGGACGGCAGGCTGGCCGAGATATTCATCGACATGCACAAGGAAGGCGCCGCCTTCCGGTCGCTGATGAACA
>JACPJY010000041.1 GCA_016187325.1 Rhodospirillales bacterium
CCAAAAGCATTTTAGTCGCCGTGACTTCCTAAATGGCCTCGGCGCCACCGCCGGTGCCGCCGGGCTTGCCGCGGCGGTCGGAGGAGCCGCCTATTTCGCCGGGCCGCGTCCGGCGGGTGCGGCGCCCAAGGTCAAGGGCAAGATCCCCGACAAGCCGTATAAGACCGGTCATATCACGTTCTTGACCGGCCCCGCCAACCTGTTGGGTGTGCCCGGCCAAAAGGGACACCTGTTGGCGGCGGAGGAGATCAACGCCGAAGGCGGGCTCCTGGGCAAGCGCAAGATCGAGACCATCGTCGCCGACGAGGCCGCCGGCACCGATGCCAACGTGAAGGAGCTCCGGCGTATGAAGTTGTCGGAGAAGATCGACCTGTTCACCGGCGTCATCTCGTCGGGCAACACGCCGGCACTCGGCCCGGTCGCCGAGGAGCTGGGGGTGCTGACGATTTTCAACGACGGCTGCACCGACTTCTTGTTCGACAAGGCGGTGCCGAAACCGAAATACGTGTTCCGCATCACCAACATCCAGTCGGCCGACGGCATCACGACGGCGGTCGGCGCGGCCAAGGCGTGGCCGAACGCGAAGAAGGTCGCCTCGATCCAGCCGGACTACAGCTATGGCCGCAATGTGCACGAGCATTTCTTGCTGGCATATCAGCACATGGTCCCCGGCGCCACTTTGGTCGCTGAGGCGTGGCCGAAGCTGTTCACCACCGACTTCACCCCGCACATCACCAAGCTGCTGTCGGCGCAGCCCGACGTGCTGAACTGCGGTCTGTGGGGCGGCGATTACGTGGCGTTCTACAAGCAGGGGCTGCGTTACGGCCTGTTCGACAAGATGAAGGTGGCGACGACGCTGGCCTTCGGCGGCCAGCCGCACGCCATCGGCAAGGACCACCCGGAGGGCGTGCTCGCCGGCGTCCATGCCAACTACTTCTTCCTGCATCCGGGGAACGGGCAGTGGCCCATCAACGACGGCTTCGTACAGCGGTATCACAAGCGCTGGAACGAGTACCCGAGCTTCGAGGCGGACGGCGCCTACGCCGCGTTGTACGCGCTCAAGGCCGCGGTCGAGAAGGCCAACCAGTTGGTCGGCGGATGGCCGGACGACGAGGCGATCATCGCCATGCTCGAGGGTATGGGCATCAACGCGCCAGCCGGTTATACGTACATCCGGCCCGATAACCATCAGGGCTACAAGGACACCGTGATCGGCATGACCAAGAACGATCCCAAATATCCGTTCCCGGTTTGGGATCCGAAGTCGGTCGTCACGATCCCGATCCGCGACATCACGGCGCCACCGAACTGGCCGAAGCCGGGCACGACGCACAACGAGTCAACGGCGGCCGCCAACTGGCTGAAGACGACTTGGAAGCACGCTTAAGTACGACTCTCTATGGAAGGGGCGGCCGTGTTGCAGAGACACGGCCGCTTCCTTTCCCGGTTACCGGAAGAACATGACCGAGGAGCAAGGCCTCGAACGGCATGCCGCGCGGCGACGCAGGCGCGTCACCGGCTTGGCGCTCGCCGTCGCTCTCGCCGCGGGCGGCGGGGCGGCGCTCGCCGGCCACACGATTGGCCACTACCCGTCCTACTACCCCGACGAAATCCTGATCGATCCCGTCGATCCGGCAACCGCCGCCAAAAGGCTCGCCGACAACACGCTGCACGCCTACATCGGCGCCGCGCCGGCGTTCCAGGGCCGCCCCGCCGACCACGTCAGGGCGGTCGACTCGCTGGGATCGCTGCTGGTGCTCCGCTTCGACAAGGACGGCAAAGCCGGAGATGGCCATTGTACCACGGCACGCGCCGCGATGGCGGCGTTGCGGGCCAGCAAGGCCGATGGCTTCGTCTTCCATCCCTATCCGGTGACGCCCTATCACGCCGACCACATCTACCATTTGGATCGCATCGAAGCGGCGTTCGCCGCCGCCGGCGCCGCACCAGCAACACCGCCGAGGATCGAGGCCAAGGGCCGGCTCGCCGAGGCAGTGGCGGGACTGATGCGGGCGTCGGGCGGCGGCGATGCGATCTTGGAAGAGGTGGCGGTCGACGGCCTGATCGCCGATGCCGCGATCCAATTCGACGGCTGGCTCGGGCCGCCGTGGCTAAAGGAAGGCTGGTTCCACGCCTGGCGCATTCTCAGCGAAGGTCTGGCCGGAAAGCCGAAGGCGGCGGCCGAGGAAATCTACAGCGCCGCGATGCGCGGCGACTATAGCGGCCTGGCCGAGCAGGCGAACTTGGAGCGGCGGCTGGTGGCGGTGCTTACCGGCGGCTGCCGTCGAATGATCGTCGGCTACGCGCTGAAGCGGGAATATCTCAACGACGCGTTTTCGGATGGTGTCGAAAACGTCGCCTTCGACGCGCTGGCTGGCCTGAACACACCGATATTCGTGCGCACCGCCAAGCTCAAGGACTATCCGTGGAACGGCAGCCTGCACCTCGGCATGCCGGCCCGCGCCCAGGCGGCGTGGAATCCGGTCGCCGGGTTCACCGACCCCGCCGGCCGGCTGATGTGGTCGGCGCTCGGCGATCCGGCGCTGATCCCATTCCCCTACAACGCCAGCTGGGTCGCCAACCGGCTGCCGTTCACCGTCACCTCCGCGAAGGGCCAGTCGGGTGGCGTCAGGGTGCCCGCGGATGCGATCCTGCCGGTGCCCGGCGGCGGCAGGCTGGCGGCGGTCGGCGGCCGCGCGTTCGCGTCGGCGAAGGTGCTCTATGAGGTGGTGGCGTCCCCTTATCTCGACGGCAGCGAGACTGAGATGGCGGACCTGATCTATCCGTTCGCATTCATTTACCGCTGGGGCGCCGGCGAGGCCCGCGAGCCCAGACTCGAGGCAACGCTGGCGATACTGCGCGACCGGCTGGCAGGGCTGAAACCGTTGCGCGTCGAAAGCGCCGTCAAGGCCATCGCGCCGGGTCTCGACGTCGTGCAGAAGACGCCGGTGCTTGAGGTCTATCTTCGCAACGCGCCCGGCGACGACCACCAGGTGGCGGCGCTGGCAGCGCCGTGGAGCACGGTGCCGTGGCACCTGCTGGTGTTAATGGAGGAAGCGGTTGCGCGCGGTTACGCTGCGTTCTCGCGGGAACAGGCCTTGAAGCGGGGGCTGCCGTGGCTGGATCTCGCCCGCGACCCGGCGCTGCTGACCAAGCTGAAGGCGCTGATCGCCGACCTCGAGCGCCGCAAGTTCCGTCCCGAAGCGCTGAAGAACCTGGTGCCCCCCGACGACGCGGCGCGGCGCTGGCGGGCGCTTGCCAAGTTCGCCGACGGCAACGGCCATCTGCTGGTCACCAACGGTCCCTACCGGCTGCATTCTTGGACCGCCGACTCGGTGGTTCTGAAGGCGGTGCGAGTGGCCACCTATCCGCTAGGCTTCGGCACGTTCGACCGCTACGTCAACCCACCGCAGGGGGTGATCCGCGAGGTGCGCCGCGACGCCGACGGCATCGCCGTCGTCGCCGACGCCGATATTACCGTCAAGGTGGCGCGCCGTTACGAGACGCGCCGCGAACCGCTGACCCGCAATACCGCGCACGGGCTGTACCGAGTGCTGGTGGTGTCGCGCTACTACCTGGTCGGGCCGAAGGGCGACGTGGTCGGCGCCGGCAAGATGACGTGGGCGCCGGACAACCATTTCGTGGCGCCCGTGCCGTCGTCCCTGCCGGCCGGCGATTACAAGGCGCTGCTCGGGGTGTTCCTCGACGGCAACGCGCTGCCGCCGTCGACCCGCATCTTCAGCTTCCAGGCAGGCGCACGGAACTGACGGGCAAGGGCCGCAACAACCCTAATCTTCCTCGTCTTCGCTGAACTCGACGATCATGCCGAAGGCGTCGGCGATATGCAGCCGGCCGCCGACCTTCCCGAACGTCACCGCGTTCTTCGTCAGCAACGCCGCGGCACGGCCCAGGTCGGCAACCGCCACCCGGTAGGCGGCGAACCGCGGCGCCGCGCCGGCGGTGGGCACGGCGGCCGCCGGGAAACGGCGGGCGAAGGCGCTCAGGGCGAGCACGACGATCCGGCCACGGGCCGTTTTTACCATTAGCGATCCGTCGCCTGCCTTTACGTTCTCGGCGCCTTCCAGCTTCTCGAACAGGGCGCGAAGCGTCGCCGGTTCGTCGGCAACCATGACGACCTCGGAC
>JACPJY010000067.1 GCA_016187325.1 Rhodospirillales bacterium
GCACGACCACTACCACGTCCAGGCGGAGGGCGTGTACCTGGAGGTTCTGGACGGAGACGGCCGGCCGGCGGCACCGGGCGAGATCGGCCGCGTCGTGGTGACGCCGCTGCACAATTTCGCCATGCCGCTGATCCGCTACGATATCGGCGATTACGCCGAAGTCGGGGAGCGCTGCCCGTGCGGCCGCACCCTGCCGGTGATCAGGCGCATCCTCGGGCGCCAACAGGACATGGCGACGCTGCCCACTGGCGAGAAACGCTGGACCCTGCTCAGCACCGGCAATATCGAATCCTTCTTGAAGATCGCGCCAATCCGCCAGTACCAGTTCATGCAGAAGGATTTGCGCACGTTCGAGGTCCGCCTCGTCGTCGAGCGCGACCTCACCGACGGCGAAAAAGAGAAAATCCGCAACTGGGTGTGGGATAAGGTCGACTATCCATTCGATGTCGTATTCGCGTTCGTCGACGACATCCCGCGCACTAAGTCGGGCAAGTATCGGGATTTCGTCTCCGAAGTCGCCGATTCCGGCGTGGCCTCGGAACAGCAGCGGTAGACGAAATGCCGGCGTGGCTACTCGGCGGCGTCGACGTCGGGAGCTTCGCTAAAGTGCGCCCACCGTCGCATGCCGCCGCGGTTCTCGAGGAAGTTGACCAGGGCCGTGACGGCGCGGCGGTCGAGCTTCTTGTCGGTGTCGCCGATCAGGATGTCGGCGGCGCGCTTGAAGGGCATGCCGCCGCGATAAGCGCGCGGGCTGACCATGCCGACGAAGGCGTTGGCGACCGCCAGCACGCGGGCGGTGACCAGAATCTCCTCGCCCTTGAGGCCGAGCAGGCCGCCGCCGTCCCAGGTCTCGCCGAGCTGGCGGATGGTTTCCACCACCGGCCCCTCGAAGGTCACGTCCTGCAGCAGGTCGACGGTAGTGAGGTGCGCGTTACCGACGATCGCGCGCTCCTCGGGCGTCAAATCGGTGGCCTTGGTCAGTACCTCGGTCGGGATGAAGATCTTGCCAAGGTTCATCAGGTTGCCGGCGATCTCGACCGTCTTGCAGTCGGCCGGCGCCAGTCCCATCTCGCCAGCGATGGCGCGCGCCACCTCGGCGACACGCGCCGAGTGGTTGGCCGAGAACGGGTCGCGCCGGTCGACGACGCTGACCAGCGTGTTGATGAGGCCTTTCAGCATCTTCTCGCTGCGCCGTTTCTCGTGGGTCAACTCGGTGATGTCGTTGACGACCATCAGGACCGCCGGCGGGAAGTCGCGGTCGCCGCGCAGCGGCACGAAATCGGCTTGGACGATCTGGAAATCGGCGTCCTCGCTGTCCTCGTCGCCGAAGGTGATGGTATGGGATTCGCGTTCGAAGTTCTTCAGCACGTTCCTGTTGATGGCAGCGTAGGACTGGGCCTTTATCGGCCCCAGCACGCTGGCCATGGTCTTTCCCAGCATGTCGGCGGCCGGGATTCCCGCTTCCTTGGCGCC
Source organism: Rhodospirillales bacterium (assembly GCA_016187325.1). Taxonomy (GTDB): domain Bacteria; phylum Pseudomonadota; class Alphaproteobacteria; order Rhodospirillales; family Casp-alpha2; genus JACPJY01. Next base: position 1,474 of record JACPJY010000067.1, read on the forward strand.
GGGCTCATTGGCGAAGGTATACTTGGTCTCACCGTCGACCGCGACGATGATGTTGCGCTGGCTGTTGGTCACCACGCGCATGAACTTCGACATATTCTCGAACCGCTCGAGCGCCACTTTCATGTTGGCCGCCGCCTGCGTGGCGCGCAGCGAGCTGCCGTGCCGCCATACCGCGATGATCGCCACCGTGACGCCGACGATCAGCAGCACGAACACGGTAAGGATCGTCTTCAAGCGCGTGTCAGTGGCGCTCAGCGCCTCATCGCGGGAAATCTTGCGGATCAGCACCCACGGTAAGTTGGTAATTGGCCGCGACGCTGCCAGCACCTCGGTGCCGGTATAGTCGCGCTTGATGGCGAAACTGCCGGCCTTGGCGAGCATATGGGCGGCGGCAAGTTCCGGCGTGTCGGCCGACATCGAGCGCTTCAAGGGTGGCGTGCCGTCGGCCAGTGGCGTCAGGTATTCAATCGTCGCGCCGGCAGAACGGACGATGTAGGTCTCAGTGGTCTTGGCGGTGTCACCCGGCTGCTTCAGGCGCTTGTAAAGGTCGTCGCCGACCGTGCGCAACCCGATCACGGCGCCGATGCCCTTGGCGCCGGCGCCGTCCTGCTGGATGCCGAATACCGGCAGCGCGAAACCGATGGTCGGCAGGCCGCTGGCGCCGAGGTAGAGGTCGATGACCGACGGCTGGCCCTCCAGTGCCTTCGCCGCCACGGCGCGGATCTTGGCAGTGATCGGCGGCATGTCGGGGGTGCTGGCGAGCGAGTTGCCAGCCTTGTCGACCAGCCCGATGCCGGCGACGCCGGCGCGCTCGACGTTGGCGGCGACCTCGCCGACCGGGGCCGGCGCCTTGAAGCCGGTGCGTTCGGCGGTCGCCACCAGGAGGTTACGGAGATAACCGGCCGACGCGCCCGATTCCTTGGTGCCCAGGTCGGTCTCCTCGGTCTTGCCTTTCTTGGCGCCGGCCGCCGGCGCCTGGCCGGCGGATTCGAGCTCCGACATGTAGACCTGCAGCGAGGCGTTCTCGGCCAGCTCGCGAATGGCGGCGAAATTCTGGTCGATCCACTCGTTGATGGCGGCGGCGCGGCTGTCGGCGACGATGCCAAGCCGCACCTGCCACGCCTGCACCTCACGCTGGCGCTCGCCCTCGACGTAATAAAAGCTGCCGAACACCGCGAGGCCCACGGCTGCCAGCATGGCGGTGGCGATCGCCAGCACGGTCCGGTTGACCCGGCGCTTAGCCTTCAGTTCGTAGTCGTCGGTTTTCCCGCCGGGTGCCGCCGTGGCGTCAGCTTGCTTCCCGGAATCGCGGCCGGCCGCCTCGGCCATCTTGCCATCCCCCGTAAAAAGAATAGATTTTCCAGCATCTTAGAGTCTTGAGGAGCCGACGCAAGCGGGAATCGCGGTGGCCCGCCAATCGGTCCGGACGGCGCGCATGCCCGTTGCTGCCAAGTCACTGGAAACATTATTATTGGGGCTTCCCGAAAGTGGCGGGCCGGCGGTCGCTGGCGGCCGCCTTCTGGCCCGCCAACATCGGACGCGGACGCAGACGAAATGCGAATGAGGCTCGGCAGTTCCGCACGGCGATTCGGAAGCGCGATGGCGGCGCTCTTCAGGGTTGTCGCGATCGTCCTCGTGGTTGCGGCGTCGACGGTGTCGCCGGTACTCGCGGCCGACCCGCCGGTGCCCAGCTATTTCAACAGCGTCGAGATGCGCTCGTCGAACCTGGAGCCATTCAAGAAGTGGAACTCGGCGCTGGAGCGCTACGACAAGGAAGGCAAGGTCCGGAAAAAGAACAAGTGCCTGTCGAAAAATCTCGACATCTGCGATTACGACGACTGGGTCAAGTTCCTGGAAACACTGAAGGACAAAGACAAGCTGACGCAGATCCGCGCCGTCAACGATCGCTTCAACAAGGCCAAGTACGTCACCGACAAGTCCAACTGGGGTCAGAACGACTACTGGAACACGCCGGCCGAATTCATGCAGAACTTCGGCGACTGCGAGGATTATGCCATCATCAAGTACCTGTCTCTCCAGCTTCTGGGATTCCCGGAAGACGATTTGCGCGTGGTCGCTGTCAAGGATCTCAACCTGAAGGTCGGCCACGCCATCCTGATCGTGTTCTGGATCGATCCCCGAAACAGCAGCAGGCGGGCGTTGGTGCTCGACAACCAAGTCGAAAAGGTGGTCGACGCCCGCGCCATCCGGCATTACCAGCCGGTGTTCTCGATCAACAAGGAATACTGGTGGCGCCACCAAAACGGCTGAGCCGCCGGGCGGTGGTGAAGCTGGTGCCGTCGGTACGGTGGGTTCAGTGCCCGGGTTTGACCGCCGACATCTCGGCGCAGTCGAAGCAGGTCGGCGTCGTCGGGTCGTTCTCTAACCGTTTGGGCTCGATATCGCCACCACAGCTGACGCAGTAGCCGAACTCGCCCTCGTCGATGCGCTTCAGCGCCGCGTCGATGCGCTGGATTTCGACGGTACGGCGTCGCTGGGCCTCGAGTTGCATGGCCTGGTTCTGCAGCGCGTCCATGCGGGAAAGCCTCCCGACCGTGGTCTGGTCGAGCTCGACCGGCTGGCGCTCCTCCTCGGTGACGTGGGACAGCGCCTCGATATCCTGGCGCATGCCCACCAGGCGCCTCTTGAACGCCTTGACGTCGATTTTCCGCTTCTTGCTCATATTACGCGCATAGCCCCCTTAGCGGATTTACAGTGACAGGCTCCGGCGTTTGCGGTCAAGTCCCGGCCCAACGAGCTTTCGTCTCGGGCCGCGGGGCGGGCGTGGGTTGATTGATGCCGCGCCGTCAAGTATCAACGGCCATAGGCTGCGAAATCGGCCCTGCCGAGGTGCCACTGGGCGGCGCGGAGTCTCATGAACCTGTACCAGCACTTCCGGGACGAGGTGATTCGCCTGCTTTCCGAGTTGGCGGCGGCGGGCGGGATTCCGGCCGGTCTCGACGCTTCCCGGGTATCCGTCGACCCGGCACGGGAGGCCGCCCACGGCGACATCACCACCAATGCCGCGATGGTGCTCGCCAAGCCGGCGGGCATGAACCCGCGGGCGTTGGGGGGAATCCTGGCCGAGCGCCTTGGCGGCCTCGAAGCGGTCAGCGCCGCAGATATCGCCGGGCCGGGCTTCATCAACATGCGGCTTGCGGCCGGCTTCTGGCACCAGCGGCTCAAGGAAGTGCTGCTCGCCGGATCCGCTTACGGCGATTCCGATGTCGGCAGCGGCGAGGCGATCAACGTTGAGTACGTGTCCGCCAACCCGACCGGGCCACTGCACGTCGCGCACGGCCGCGGCGCGGTGGTCGGCGACGCGCTGGCAACCCTGCTGGAAAAGGCCGGATTCAAGGTGACGCGCGAGTACTACATCAACGACGCCGGCGCCCAGGTCGAGGCCCTGGCGCGCTCGACGTACCTGCGCTACCGGGAGGCCTTGGGCGAGACCATCGGCGAGATTCCGGAAGGGCTCTATCCCGGCGACTACCTGAAGCCGGTCGGCGAAGCGCTGGTCCGCCGCGACGGCGACAAATGGCTGGTGGCCGGCGAAGCCGCGTGGCTGCCCGAGATACGCGCGTTCACCGTTGCCGCGATGATGGAGGGCGTGCGCGCGGACCTCAAGGCGCTAGGCATCGCGTTCGACCGGTTCGTGTCCGAGAGCGCGCTGGTCGCGAGCGGCGCCGTCGACGAGGTGCTGAAGGATCTCGAAAAGAAGGGCCTGATCTATACCGGCGTCCTCGAGGCGCCGAAAGGTCACGCCCCTGACGACTGGGAGCCGCGGCCGCAGACCCTGTTCCGCTCCAGCGCCTTCGGTGACGAGATCGACAGGCCGCTCAGAAAATCCGACGGATCGTGGACCTATTTCGCCGCCGACATGGCCTATCATCGCGACAAGTTCCGCCGCGGCTTCAACACCATGATCGACGTGTGGGGGGCCGATCACGGCGGCTACGTAAAGCGCATGAAGGCGGCCGTCGAAGCGGTCACGAGCGGTGCTGCGGCGCTCGACGTCAAGCTGTGCCAGATCGTGCACCTGAGTCGGGGCGGCGAGCCGGTGCGAATGTCGAAGCGCGCCGGCGTGTTCGTGACTTTGGGCGACTTGATTGCCGACGTCGGCCGCGACGTCGTCCGTTTCACGATGCTGACCCGCAAGAACGACAGCCAAATGGAATTCGACCTGGAAAAGGCGCTCGAACAATCGCGCGACAACCCGGTGTTCTACGTCCACTACGCCCATGCCCGCTGCCGTTCGGTGCTGCGCAGCGCTGCCGCCGATCTCGGCGTCCGCAACGTGACGGCGGAGGCGTTGGCGGAGGCCGATCTAGGACTTTTAAAGGACAACGCCGAGTTGGCGGTGATCAAAATCATGGCCGGCTGGCCGAGGCTGGTGGAAACCGCCGCCGAAGCGCACGAGCCGCACCGCGTCGCCTATTACCTGCATGATCTGGCGACGGCCTTCCACGGGCTGTGGAACCTCGGCAACGACGATGTGCGACTGAAATTCATTGTCGACGACAAACCACTGACGCTGGCGCGGCTAGCGCTGGTACAGGGCGTGGCGACGGTGATCGCGTCTGGGCTCCAGGTGATGGGCGTGAGGCCGGTCGAGGAACTGCGCTGACGGCGGCCATGGACGGGCGCATCGAAGGCCTCCAGGCTCTGATCGAACGGGACGCCGACATCGCGCGCGCATTTCGGCTCGCTGGCCAGCCGGCGCCGCGCAAACGACCTCCCGGGTTCGCCAGCCTGCTCCGCATCATTGTCAACCAGCAGGTATCACAGCACGCCGGACAGGCTATCTGGCGGCGCCTCGAGGACAGCCTCGGCGACGTGTCGCCGAAATCTGTCCTCGGCCGGCCGGAGCGGCGCTTGCGCGCGCTCGGCCTCAGCCGTGCCAAGGCCCACTATGCGCGGGCGCTTGCTGGCATGGTCGTCAGCCGCGAACTCGATCTCAATGGGCTCAAGCGGCTCGACGACGACGCGGCGCGCGCCGAGTTGACCCGGGTGCCGGGAATCGGGCGCTGGACCGCCGATATCTACCTGATGTTCGCCCTCGGCCGGCCTGACGTATGGCCGGCCGACGACTTGGCGCTGGCCGTCGCTGCCGAGCGGCTGCTGGGCCGCAAGCGCCGGCCAAGCCCCAAGGAAATGGAGACAATCGGGCACGCTTGGCGGCCGTGGCGGACGGCCGCCGCGCTGATGCTGTGGCACTTCTATCGCTGCCCGGAGGGAGGGCGCGAATCCGGAGATTGACTGCGTTTTCTACTCTGTAGGGGCCCCCAATCTGTGCTAATATAATTGGTTATCAAGTCAACACGCTGGGGAGGTCCATCCATGCCGCGCTTCTTCGCCAAAGGCGTAACCGCGTGCCTTCTCTCGCTGGTTGGGTTCGGTGCCGGTGTCCTGCTGCAGCCGGCCGCCGCTGACGACAAGACGACACCGACGAAGGCGCTCCAGGCGGCGACGGGCGAACCGGGCGTCAACGACCCCCTGGAACCGATCAACCGCATCACCTCGGGTTTCAACGCGGTGGTCCGCGATGCGGTCCTCAATCCGCTGGTCGACGGCTACAAGGCGGTCACGCCCCAACCGGTGCAGTCGGCGATCTCGAACGCGGTCTCCAACATCAGTGAGCCGGTGACCGTCGGCAGCAGCTTGCTGCAGGGCGACACCGAAAACGCCGCGACGGCGACCAAGCGGTTCATCATCAACTCAACGATTGGCCTCGGCGGCACCAGCGACCCGGCCACCGACATGGGCCTCAAGCAGCACAAGAAGGACTTCGGCCAGGCGTTGGGGGCCAGCGGTGTGGAACCGGGTCCGCATGTGGTGCTGCCGATTCTCGGGCCGTCGAACTTGCGCGATGCCACCGGCGACGCGATCACCGCGCTGGTCAACCCGCTGCCGCTGGCGGCCAAGGCGGCCAGTAGCGGCGTCAGCTATTCCAACAACAAGGACGAGATCAAGGCGTTGACCTCCGGTGCGCTCGATCCGTACGTCGTCGAACGCGACGCCTATGAGCAGAACCGCCGCTACGAGGTCAACAATGGCGTCGTGCCGCTGGTGGACCTGCCGATCGTGGTCGAGGATGACAGGGACAATCGCAATGCCCGGTAAAGGGATTGGCGAATTCGATCCCGGACGCGACGGGGCATTTGATGTTTAAGGGAAACCCCGCTGCCGCAGCGGGGTTTTTCTTTCCTTAGGGTCGCTTCGGCGCACCATGGGGGCGGAGGAAGGAGGAGGGGGATGGCACGGCATGATCGCGGAGTGGGCAAGGAGCGACGCCGCCACCAACGATTCCCGATCACCAAAGGCCTCAACGCCAAGACCGACGGGGGCCAGTATCCCGGCCGCCTCAAGGACATATCGGCCGGCGGCGCCGGAGTCTATCTCGTCGAGTCCCTGGATGCGGGTGAGGATGTCACCTTGGAGATCGATGATCTCGGCTCCTATGCTGGCCACGTGGTCGGCCCGACCCGCTACGACCTGATTCCCATCGCCTTCGACAACGACGAAGAGGAACAGGACGAGTTGATCGCCGAAATCATGAAATGCCAGGGGGACGTGATCTCGGAAGAAGACGGCTGACGCCTGCGTGACGAATGCAAAGAAGGAATGGGATGCCGGCGCATCCCCCGGCAACGCGCGATTAGTGGCGGCTGCGCCTCATCTCGCGCCTGAGCATCTCGACCACGATCTCGCTGACGCTGGTCTGGCGGTTCTCCTTGACGCTGCGGCGCACCGCCATCTTACGAAGCTGATCGAGCATGTCCTCGGGGACGGTAATGTACGTCCGATGCAGCACCTCGTCGCCGAGCCTCTTCGGTTGGGTATCGGCGTCCGAAGCTATGCCGGCGGCGGTCGAGAAATTGGCGACGGCGTGAGCTTCGGCAACGGCTGCTAGACAGCGCACGATGCCAAGCCGCCGGTCCGCGTGCAAAATGTACTGGGCGAGCTGCTCGCCGGCGAGCCTCACCGTGCGGCCATCGCGGGTGACGGTGACAGCCGAGCCGCGGCCATGAAACTGGCGCAGGGTGTCGAGCTGACGCTGCATTTCGCCGACGTAGGCGTTCCAGTCGCCACCCAGGTTCTGGTCGACGTGCTTACGCACCGATTCATGAGTGTACTCGCCCCATAATGCGATGCGCGGGAACGGTGCGCAATCGTTGGCGGCGAGGGCCGGGAACGCTGAGGCCATGATGACCACCGAACAAACTGCGGCGAAACGCTTGCCAAACATCGGTCGCTCCTGGCTCGTTGTTGGTTATTGTCCGCCGGATACGCAGCCGACCAGCGTCCATCGATTCGGCCAATTTTTACCCGCAAATCCTTAACATAGGCTTACAAAACAACGATTTGCCGGCGGATTTATGCGTATATTTCACCCCTGGTGGGGGTATTCCGGGCCGCTGTCCTGATTTCCGGCCAGGGCTCCGTCGGCAACCGCGAATCGGCGGATTTCCGGGAGAGAGGCGACGCCAGCGCCGGGCGCTGGCAACGGCGGCCGCGGCGATGTCGACCGGTTGTCGGAAAAGGCGCCCGCAGATTCTGAGTTGACCACCCAAAATAGTCCTTTGTAAATTATCGGTGCCGGCCAGGCTCCCCGGATTGGGCGTCGTCAATCATGGGGATCAGAAATGGATTATTCTTCTCTGTTCGCCGCAGAATACGGCTTCTTCATCAAAATAACCGTTGTTGCCTTCGTCGTCATCGTCGCAGGCATCCTGATTCGCCGGGGCACGTCAGGTACCCGGCGAGAAGCTGATTAGTCTGGGCTGACGCCTAGGCGCGACGGCGGGGAATGGCGATTCCCCGGCTGCTCGTTGCCATCATCGTGTTTCCCGATATGCAATCCCGGCGCGTCGCGGCCTGCTAGGGCCGCAGGGTTCTGTTGCCGCCGATTGCGGCAAGCGGGGAGAAACGTTCGACGGCGGCGCGGATGGTGCCGGCGGTAGGAATCGAACCCACGACCTGATGCTTACAAAGCAACTGCTCTGCCAACTGAGCTACGCCGGCGCCGTGCCGCGAATCGAAGTATAACGCCTGCGCGGTAGCCGAAACAGTGGCCGGCCCGGCCGCCACCTAGCGCCGCCGGCGTTTCAGCTCGTAGAGCGCGATCGCTGCGGCGTTGGAGAGGTTGAGGCTGTCGGCGCCGGGCATGATCGGCACCCGTAGCAGCTCGTCGCAGGTGTCGCGGGTCAACCTCCGCATGCCGCGGCCTTCTGCGCCTAATACCAGCGCCACGCGACCCTCGAGCGACGCCTCGGCGAGGGTGCGTTCGGCCGTCGGATCGAGGCCGGCGCACCAGAACCCGGCGTCCTTGAGCGCCCACAACGCGCGCGCCAAGTTGACGACGCGCAACAACGGTACCGTCTCGACCGCCCCCGACGCGGCCTTGACCAGTGCCCCGGTAAGCGGCGGCGCGTTGCGGTCCTGGGTGACCACCGCGATCGCCCCGAACGCCGCTGCCGAACGGAGCACCGCGCCGACGTTGCGCGGATCGGTGGCTTGGTCAAGGACGATAATGGCGGCGTCGGCGGCGGTGTTGCGCAGCACGTCCTCGAGCGACGACGGCGGCAGCGGCTTCGCCAGCAGCGCCACGCCCTGATGCACCGCCCCCGGCGTCAGCAGCCGTTCGATTTCGCCCCGGTCCACGGACTCGGGAGGCGGACGGCCGTGCATTGCGGCGCGCGCCCGGGCTATGGCGGCGACGACGTCGCCGCCGGCGCCATTAGCAACCAGCAGCCGGTGGCAGGCGCGGCGGGGGTTGGCGAGCGCGGCTTCCACTGCGTGCACGCCGTAGATCCAGAACGCGCCGCCGGCGCGCGAGAACGGCTCGCCCCGACGGCCATCGGCGGCCTGCGTCGAACCGTCGCTGGGTCCCGCCTGGGCCCCAGAAAACCGACCGCGGGCGCGCCGTCGCCGCGGCTTGCGGCCGGCCCTGGACATGCGATTATTGGAGGGGTGCGGTGGGTGCTTGCGTTTCGCCATGATTATCAGTACCATGCCGGAAATTCGACGGTCTGCAAGTGTCTCGGCGACGGTTTACGCCGCCTTCCGGGCACGCGCGGATTCTTTTGCTGTCTTTAATAACTTGATAAAGGATTGTATTTCCACCTTATTCCGGATGTTTCGCCTGCTGGCGCCCGACCAGTGGTCGGCGTGGTCGGATCAGCGAGTGCCAGGAGGGGTGCCCGAGTGGCTAAAGGGGACGGGCTGTAAACCCGTTGGCGTACGCCTACGTTGGTTCGAATCCAACCCCCTCCACCATCTCGTGAAAGCGTGGCCGGAAATTTGGGAAATCATTGGTACGAAGGGTCGGCTCGGAGCGCGGGTGTAGCTCAATGGTAGAGCAGAAGCCTTCCAAGCTTACGACGAGGGTTCGATTCCCTTCACCCGCTCCAACCCTTTGATTGGAGCGACGGACAATCAGAGTTTTACGGAATTCACCGACGAACGGAATCACGAGGAAAGAAAGACGAAGCGATGGCGAAGGAAAAGTTTCAGCGGACGAAGCCGCACTGCAACATAGGGACGATTGGTCATGTTGACCATGGGAAGACGACGCTGACGGCGGCGATCACGAAGGTATTGTCGGAGTCTGGGTTTGCGGAGTTCACGCCGTTTGACCAGATTGACAAGGCGCCGGAGGAGCGGGAGCGCGGGATCACGATTGCGACGGCGCACGCGCACGTGGAGTACTCGACGGAGAAGCGGCACTACGCGCACGTTGACTGCCCTGGGCACGCGGACTACGTGAAGAACATGATCACGGGGGCGGCGCAGATGGACGGCGCGATCCTGGTGGTGTCGGCGTCGGACGGTCCGATGCCGCAGACGCGGGAGCACATTCTGCTGGCGCGGCAGGTGGGGGTACCGGCGATCGTGGTGTTCCTGAACAAGGTGGACCAGGTCGACGACCCGGAGCTGCTGGAGCTGGTGGAGCTGGAGATCCGGGAGCTGTTGACGAAGTACCAGTTCCCAGGCAACGACATTCCGATTGTTCCGGGCTCGGCGCTGGCGGCGCTGGAGGGACGGGACGAGGAGGTCGGCAAGCAGGCGATCCTGAAGCTGATGGCGGCGGTGGACAGCTACATTCCGCAGCCGAACCGTCCGAAGGACCAA
>JACPJY010000057.1 GCA_016187325.1 Rhodospirillales bacterium
TCGCGCAGGTCGGCTTCCCGGAAATCGGCCCCCGCCATGTCTATGTTCTTCATTACCGCGCCATTTAGCATCGCGCCCCGCAGCTTGGCGTTCTCCAGGTTGGCCCGCCAGGCGGCGCCGCCGGTGCGGATCGAGATGGTGACCTCGCTCAGCACCGCCCCCACCATGTTGGCGCCGGTGAGATTGGCGCGCGTCAACTTCGCGCCGCGCAGGTCGGCGCGTGCCAGCACGGCGCCGCGCAAATCGGCGAACGAAAAGTCGGCCATCAGGAACTCGGATTTCGAGAGGTTGGCGCCCTTCAGTACCGCGAACGACAGGTCGGCGGCCGACAGGTTGACGCCCGCAAGCGATTGGTTGGAGAGGTCCATCTTCGACAGATCGGCTCGCTTGCCCCCCTTGCCGTTGCTCTTCACCCATCTGCCGTGCTCGATGATGATCTCCTGCAGCGGCAAATTGAGGTCGGCGACGTTCTTGGCGATATTGGCGAGATCGAGTTTGACCTTGGAGAAATCCATGCGGTCGAACATGGCGCCGATCAGGTCGGCCCCGGAGAGATCGGCGTTATCGAGCGTCGTCGCCGTGAACACCGCGCCGTGAAAGATGGCGCCCGACAGGTTGGCATCGGTGAAATCGGCTCCTTCCAGGTCGCATCCGGTCAGGTTGGATTTCGACAGGTTCGCGCCATTGAACTTGGCGTGCTTGAGAATGCAATCCGTGAGGTCCGTCTGCACGATCAGCGAGTCGGAGACCTTGGCGCGAGACAGGTCGGCGCCCTTGACGATGGCTTTTTCGAAACCGGAGGCCGCCTGCTGGTGGGTAATCGGCACTAGGTCGCCGCCCTTGGCCGCTGACTTCAACAACACGCCGTCGCGCATGTCGGCGTCGTTCAACATCGCGCCCGAAAGGTTGGCCCCCGCGAGGCAGGCGCCCCTAAGGTCGACGCGGTTGAGCTTGGCGTCGACGAGGTTGGTGAAGCGGAGATCGGTGGCGAACAAATTGGCGTCGTCGAGGATTGCTCCCTCGAGATTGCAGTGCCCCATCAAGGCGCCGGTGAAATCGGCTCGCGAAAGCTGCCGCCCGGCCATGTCCAGGTACGTCAGATCGTGCATGCTGAGCTTGGCCCGCGCACCGTCGCGCATGCCGTTCACGAATTTTTCGTGCTTTTCGAGGATCCCGTCCAATTCCTGCTGCGAGACCTTCGTCCACTGATGCTTGGCGTCGAGTTCGTCCCGTAACGTCATACGCCTCTCTCCGGCCTTAGCCGCCACGCCTGGTCGCCGGACCGACGCCACGGCGGCGCCGGTCAGCTTCGCCATTCATCGACGGCAGATCAACCTTTTATATGGTATCGCCCTCATGGGCGGGGGCATCCGTCCGTCGAACCAAATGGAAAATGTCAGACTAGATGCCCGGCGGCCTCGCCGACTCCTTCGCCTTCGCGGTTCCGCACAAGGCAGCCGCCTTTTGGAGGGCTTCGAGACGGTTGCCCGCGCGGCAATCGGCCGGGATCGTCTTTAACACACCGATCCGCGCCAGTATCTTTTCCACGTTCTGATGAAGGCCCGCCAGCAAGATGTGCACGCCCTGGGCGCGGGTCCGATGCACGATGTCCTCGATAGCGAGCGACGCGCTGGCGTCCACGAACGGCACGTCGGTGATGTCAACGACGAGCGCCTTGCAAGTGCCGTGGGCGACTAGGCGCCGGGTCATTCCCTGGGCGGCGCCGAAGCTCATCGGCCCGCTCATGTGATAGAGCAGGATTTCGCGGGGATACTGGGAAAGCACAGCTTGCTCCTCCGCGGTCAAGGGGATCTCGCCCTCGACGCCGTCATGGGCGCGGATGCTCTGCAGCTGCAAGTCCGCCATGCGCTTGACGAAGAGGAGGCTCGCCGCGATGGTCCCGGCAGCCACCGCTACGATCAAGTCGACAAACACCGTCAGCAGCAGGGTCATCCCCATTAGCACCACGGTCGGCCGCGGCGCGGTGAAGACGCGGCGCAAGAAGTTCCAGTCGATGATATCGACGCCGACCATGATCAGGATTCCCGCCAATACCGCGTGCGGGATGCGGCCGGCGAGCGGTCCGAGGCCGAGCACCACGGCCAGAAGGAAGACCGCGTGCAGCATGCCCGAGATCGGCGTCGAACCGCCGGTGCGTACGTTCATGACCGTTCGCATGGTGGCACCGGCGCCGGGAACGGTGCCGAATAGGCCAGCCACGGTGTTGCCGATCCCCTGGCCGATCAGCTCGCGGTTCGGATTGTGATGGGTGCGCGTGATATTGTCGGCGATCAGCGAGGTGAGCAAGCTGTCGATGGAGGCAAGAAGCGCTAGCACCATTGCCGAGCTGACCATATCCGGCAGGAACTCCCAGGTGAATTTTGGCAAATGCGGCTCGGGAAAGCCGGTCGGGATGTCGCCGAGCACGGGAACGCCCGGCAAGGTGAGCCAGACCAGCAAGGTGCCGGCGACGAGGGCGATCAGCGGCGAGGGCAGGATCAAGGTCACCCGCTTCGGTGTGAAGAGGACGATGGCCAGCGCGAGGGCACCGATGAAGGCCGCATCCCAATGGATCCCACTGACCAAATCGGGCAACGCGAGTATCACGTTGACGGTGCCGCCTTCCGGGGTCGGCTGGCCGAGAATGGGCCCGATCTGGAGCAGGATGATGATACAGCCAATGCCGCTCATGAAGCCGGAGACGATGGTCATCGGCACCAGCGTGATGTAGCTGCCGAGCCTGAGCGCTCCGAACCCGATCTGCAGCAGGCCGCCCATGATAACCACAGTGAAGGCAATCACCGGGTCAGCGGCGTAACGGGTGATGACGAGAGCCATTACCACGGTCATCGGCCCGGTCGGCCCGGACACCTGCGCCGGCGTGCCGCCAAACAGGGCGGCGAAGAAGCCGACGAAGATGGCGCCATAAATCCCCGCCATGGGCCCGGCGCCAGAGGCAACACCGAAGGCAAGCGCCAAGGGCAACGCCACCACGCCGGAGGTGATGCCACCGTAGATGTCGCCCTTTAGGTTGTTGAAGTGAAGGCCGTGGACAAACTGCATGGGACCTCCCAATACGGGGTGGGTCGGTCCCCATGGCTGATACGTTGTCGCCCGCGGGCGGAAATAGGGGATGCGAACTTACCTGACATTCCCCAGATGAACCCTAGATTCGAGCGTCAGAGTAGTCATTCGGTCTCCGTGTGGCAATCTGGAGTATGATAGGAGCCGCCGATGTCGCCTAGGTGAGAAATGCGGGTTTAATGCTCTCCGGTATTGCCGTTTCGGCCGCCGTTCACTATTTCTAGGCGGTCCATGAAAGCGAGAAAATTCAGTCCGGTGCACATCGTCGGCGGCGGCCTCGCCGGCAGCGAGGCGGCGTGGCAATTGGCGCGCGCTGGCGTGCCGGTGACGCTCCACGAGATGCGTCCGCACCGCTGGACCGACGCGCACCAGACGGACCGTCTGGCCGAGTTGGTGTGCTCGAATTCGTTCCGCTCCGACGACGCCGAATTCAACGCCGTCGGCCTGCTGCACGAGGAGATGCGGCGCGCCGGTTCCCTGATCATGCGCGCCGCCGACGCACACCGGGTGCCGGCCGGCTCGGCGCTGGCGGTGGACCGCGACGGCTTCAGCTCCGCCGTCGGCGAGGCGCTGGCGGCGGAACCGCTGGTCGACATCCGGCGCGAGGAAGTGGCGGGCCTGCCGCCGGACGACTGGAATTCGGTGATCGTCGCCACCGGGCCGCTGACGTCGCCGGCCTTGGCCGAGGCGGTCCGAAAGCTGACCGGCGAGGACAGCCTCGCCTTTTTCGACGCCATCGCGCCGATCGTCCACAAGGACACCATCGATTTCGACACGGCCTGGTTCCAGTCGCGCTACGACAAGGGCGACGGCGCCGACTACATCAACTGCCCGATGACCGCCGGCGAGTATCACGCCTTCGTCGATGCGCTGCTCGCCGGCGACAAGGTCGCGTTCCACGACTGGGAAAAGTCGACACCCTATTTCGACGGCTGCCTGCCGATCGAGGTGATGGCCGAGCGAGGCCGCGAGACGCTGGCGTTCGGGCCGATGAAGCCGGTGGGGCTGACCAATCCGCACGATCCCAGCCGGCGGCCGTATGCGGTGGTGCAGTTGCGCCAGGACAACGCGCTCGGCACGCTCTACAACATGGTCGGGTTCCAGACCAAGCTGACCTATGGCGAGCAGCGGCGGATCTTCACCACCATTCCCGGCCTCGAGAACGCCGAATTCGCGCGCCTGGGCGGGCTGCATCGCAACACCTTCATGAATTCGCCGCAGCTTCTCGATGCGACGCTGCGGTTGATGCTGCGCCCGTCGATCCGGTTCGCGGGACAGATCACCGGTTGCGAGGGATACGTCGAAAGCGCCGCCGTCGGGCTGATGGCCGGGCGGTTCGCGGCCGCCGAGCGGCTCGGCAGGAAGCCCGCGCCGCCGCCGGCGACGACGGCGTTCGGCGCCATCCTCAACCACATCACCGGCGGCGCGCGGCCCGAGACGTTCCAGCCGATGAACGTCAATTTCGGCCTGTTTCCGCCCATCGGCGGCAGCGACGACAAGGGCCGCCGGCTGCGCGGCCGCGAACGGAAGAAGGCTCTCAGCGCACGCGCTCTTCGCGACATCGACCGCTGGCTCGTCGATCCGATGCTCGCCGAAGCCGTTTGATCGCCGTCCCGGGCGTCATTTCGAAGATGAAGCTCCTTCCCTCTCTGGTGATCACGGCCGCGGCGGTCGTCAGCCTCGCCCTGCTGGCGCTCAATATCGCCAATCACGCCTATTATGCCGATTCGATCTCCGGAATCCTCTATCACTTCGTCGTTCCGGCGGCACTGGCAGCAGGCTTGCTCGCCGCGTTGCGCCTTTCGCGCCAATGGCGGGGCGCTCTGGCGCTGTGCCTGGTTGCCGTGGTGCCAGCGCTTTATGCGACGGAGGCGTACCTGACTTTGCGCACGCAAACGCCGAAATCCGCCGCCGTGGGGGCCTTCGACACGCGCAGCAAGCTGCAGGTGATCCTCGACTTCAAGAACCAAGGCATCGAGGCCTATCCGGCCATGCGCGCCAAGTCGATGTTGGTGGACGGCCCGGACGGCGGCATGATTTCGGCGTTGGGCGGCGACGGCGTGCTGCCGCTCGCCAACCTGCCGAACAAGCGCGTCGTCGGCTGCAACGAAACCGGGCGGTGGATGGTTTTCGACAGCGACGAATACGGGTTCCACAACCCCGCCGGCACTTGGCGTGCGCAGCCGCTGCCCGTGGCCCTGGTTGGCGACTCGTTCACCGAGGGGAATTGTCTCGCGTCCGACAAGAATATCGCCGCCCACCTGCGCAAGCGTTTCGGCGCCGTCCTCAACCTCGGGGTTTCCGGGTTCGGACCCTTAAGCGAACTCGCCGCGGTCAAGGAGTACCTGATCGCGGTCAAGCCCAAGGTCGTCGCCTGGCTGTATTTCGAAGGCAACGACCTGTTCAAGGACCTGCCGGAAGAGCGCCGGTCGAAGGTGCTGACGTCGTACCTGAACGACGGATTTTCCCAACGCCTGATGGGGCGCCGCGACGAGATCGCCGCCCGCTTCAAGGCCTATCTCGACGCCAAGTTGGTCGAGGCGATGAACCGCGTCGATCACCCTTACGAGGACGCGCTGGATTTCCTGCAGCTCTATTATTTGCGCGGGACCTTCGGTCTCGATCCGGTCGGCCTCGGCGTCGTCGATCCGGTCGACGCCGACGATTACCGCATTTTCGCCGACGTCCTCAAGGAGGCTCGTCGAACCGTCGAAGCCTGGGGCGGACGGTTGGTTTTCGTGTTCATGCCGGATTCGCCGCGCTATTTCGCCGCCGCCCGCGACAGCCGCATCCGCGACCGGGTGCGGCAGAGGATCCTCGCCATCGTCGCCGGGCTGGGCATTCCCCTGATCGACGTCCATCCGGCGTTTGCCGCCGAGCGCGATCCGCGCGCGCTGTTCACGTTTCACGGCTCGCACTACAACGAGGCCGGCTACCGGCTGGCGGCCGAGGCGATCGGGCGCGGAATCGAGGCGCTTGCCGCCGGTCGCTGACGCGGGCGACTCGATTCGCCCACCGCATCGCCGCAAACGACGTAGTCGAGGTCGGCGCCGACGTGCCGCCGCGGCTGCGACGGCGCGTCCAGCGGCGGATTGCCGCGCGCGGGCGTCCCTGCCCCTGTCGGGAAAGCGCAAAAAATGGCATTATCGGACGCGAATCGATTCTTCAATTGGCGATCATCATCCGGAGTGAGTGAATCGCTGGCAGATCAGTGTGCGCATGGGGCCGGCCCGGGCAAAAAAACATGATCACGGCTCCCACGGATTCGACCTCTAGGACATCGGCCGTCGCCGTCAAAGGTGGCTGGCGGTGGATGGTGTGCGTCGCCGCGCTCGTCCTGGCCTTGCTGTTGGCGTTCGAGGCCGCCGCCCAGTCGACGGCGACCACCGGCTTGAGCGGGCCGACCTTGCGGCTGTTCAAGGCCGTCGAGCTCAACGACATAGCGGCCGTCAAGGGCAGCCTCGACGACGGCGCCGACATCGCCAAGGAAAACGCGGACGGCATGACCGCCGCCGACCTAGCGGTCGACATGGGCCATTTCATCATCGCCCATTACCTGTTGTCGCGGAAGCTGCTCGGCGAAGCGACGCCGGTCATGCTGGCGCCGGCCCCGACGCGGGACACGGCGACGGCTTCCCCGGCGGCCAAACCCAAGCCGGCATTCTCGAAGCCGCCGGCCAAGCCATCGCCGCCGGCGCCAGCGGTGGCGGCAAAGCCGGAAACGACAAAGCCGGACACCGCGGCCGCGCCCGTCCAGCCGCCGACCGAAACCGCCGAACCGTCGCCCGCGCCGGCCGCGGTTGCCGAAACGCCGGCGGCGCCCACGGACAAGCCGCTCGGCGACATCGGCGTCGCCCAATTCTTCAAGTCGCTGGTCGACATGATTACGCCCGGCGGCGAAAAGCCCGCCGACGTCGCGGCGGCGAAAGCCGCCAAAGACAAGCAGGCGGCGCCGCAGAAGCCCGGCGAAAAGGCCGCCGCGGAGGCGCCCGACATCGTCGTCGAGATCACCGGCGACCAGCCGCCGACCGGCGAAGTGATCAAGGAGATCAAGAAGGCGCCACCGCCGAAGCTGGTCGACAAGGACGTCGAGACGCTCACCGCCGAGACGGTGACGGCAGAGCCCGACAAGGACAAGCCGAAAGCCGCCGCCAAGCCGAAGGACGAGGCCAAGCCGAAACAAGAGGCGAAGCCGAAAGAACCGACGACGCCGGCCGCGCCGAAGCCCGAAAAGCCGGCGGCGAGCGTGCTCGACCGCATGGCCGACCTGTTGAAATCCGACCAGAAGAAGGCCGAGCCGCCGGCGGCGGCACCGAAACCGCCGGCCAAGACCGCCGCCGCTCCCGCTAAGGCCCCGGCCCCGGCTGCGACACCGCCGGCCGGCACCGCCAAGACCGCGCCACCGCCGCCCGCGGCGGCGGGCGCGGTCGCCACCTACGAACTGCCGGCGCCGGCGACACCGCCGGTCGGTTCGACCAAGTTCTCGCCGCGCTTCCTCGACAAGCTGGCCGATTTTCTCGAAACCGGCGACGAGGCGGCCTTCAAGGCCTGGCTGCCGGAGATGCAGATCATGGGCGCCGATTCGACTGGCGCGCGAAAGACGCCGCCGGCGGTCGCCACGTCGGGGGACTCGGCGATGCCAGTGGCGAAGACGGAAGTCCAGGCGGCGGTCGGAAAACCCGCTCCGCCGGCGCCGGCCGCGCCCGAAATCTCCGCCAACGATGCCGTGGAGGCGGACCTTGCCGGGATTGCCGGCGAAGCGCCCGCCCAAGCGGTCGTCGCCGTGGTCGAGGGTGCATCGGCGCGCAGCGCGCCCGCCACCGCCAAGCCCGGCATGATCAAGGGCGCGGTCGACAAGCTGCTCGGCGTTCTCACCCCCAGCGGACGTAGCAAGGCGCAGCCGGAACGGCTGGTGCTGGAACCGGAAGAGAAACTGGCCGTCGTCGACAAGGCCGCGGGCCAGGGCACACCCGCGGCACCCGCCGATCCGTCGCAGAAGGTGTGGCCGGTGACCGAGGTCGAAACCGCCAAGACGCCGCCGATCGCGTCGATGCGCCCGATGTCGGACGTGTTTCTCAAGACGTCGCTGACCGGGGTGACGCTGAGCCTCGGCGAGTCCGTCAGCCTCGAGAACAGCTTCCCGCCGGCACAGGACGGGGTCGATCCGCAGAACCAGTGCGTCAAGAAGAACCGCGGCACGACGCTGTTCTGCCTCGAGCCGATCGACTGGCCGGACCGGGTGCAGGCGGATTTCCTGGTGCCGACGATTCTTTACACCGGCCACATGGCGATCGCCCGCTACGACCAGGGCATCGCCAGCCGATTCCACGCGCTGTTCCCGGCCGAGGCGTTCGAGCGCGTCATTGGCTATTTCCGCGAACGGTTCGGCGAGCCGACGGATATCTGGAACCGCAGCATTGCGCCGTTCGCCCAGCCGCGTCAGGACAATCCGACGCTGGCGTGGCGCAGCGTCGACCCGAAGACCGGCGCGGTGTCGGTCCTGGAGATACGGAAGTACGACGATACCCGCGGCGGCTTTCCTGACACCAACCGCGGCGCGGCGATGCTTTACCTCGCCAACTCGCCGCCGATCTTCCCGCAGGTGTCGTCGCACGAGCTGATGCGCCTCAGCCGCACGCGGATGGGGCCGCCGACCGGCGAATCGCCGAATGCCACCGGCACGCCGCAGGAAGCGGTGCCGGCCGGCGAGCCGGGCGCCCAATCCGATCTGTCGTTGCCGGAGCCCGGGTCGCTGCCGGAGCCCGGAGCGCAGTCGAAAACTCCGGCCGACGGGCAGGCCGGGGCGGCGGCCGAACCGGGTGCCGAAGGCAAGACGGAAAAACAGCTCAAGGACGAGGCCCGCGCCAAGCGCCGCGCCGAACGCGAAGCCAAGCGCGCCGCCGGTGCGGCCGGCGCCGCTAAACCGGCCACCGCGCCCGCTGCCAAGCCGCCGGCCGGGGCGGTCCCCGCGCCGCCCGATCAGTCCCTCGACCTGCCGCCCGAACCGGCGGCGCGCTGAGCGCGTCGACGCCCGCCGGTCAGAAGCGGCCGCTGTAGGCGGCGATCGCCAGCCGGATCATGGCGCCCGGCCCGGCGCTCGCGGCGTGCGGCCGGCCGGCGGCGCGGAACGGATCGAAGTCGGCGCGCTGCAGATGATCGAGATAGGTGCCGGCCAAAACCGCCGGCAGCAAGGCCGGCACGGCCGCCCGCGGACAATTCCGCCCGAGCGCCCGCGCCGCCGTAAGATGGCGGCGGGCGGCAGCGGCAATCTCGGCGACTGCCCGCGCCATGCCCGGCTGAGGCGCGCCGTTGAAAAGGGCGTCGACGTCGATGCCGGCGTCCCGGCACGCCGCGACCGGCAGGCAGATCCGGCGCTCGGCGACATGCAGCGGCAGCGCCCGCAGCAACCCGGTCAGCGTCCAGGCGACGCCGACATGGCGGCCCGCCTCCTCGGCGGCGCCGGCAGCGGCGCCGACGACCTGCAGCGCCAGATGCGTGATCGTCGCCGAGGTCGCCTCGGCATAGCTCTCCAACGCCTGCATCGTCGGCGGCTGCACGTTGTCCAGATCGCCGGCGCGGGCCGCCAGCAGCGTTTCGAAACGCCCGCGCTGCAGGCGGTGGCGGCGCACCGCCCGCGACAGCGGCCCGGCGACGTGATGCGCCGGCGGATCGCCCGCGTAGATGCCGTCGAGGGCGTCGCGCCACCACTGGATGCGGATATGACCAAGCAACGGCTCGCTGACCGTCTCGCGCACGCCGGCGATCTCGATGTTGAAGGCGTAGAGCGCCAGCAGGTCGGCGCGCCTGTCGGAGGGGCAAAACAGCGCCGTCAGGAACCGGTCGCGATCGAAGCGGCGCACCCGGTCGGCGCAGTAGTCATCTGGCGTTTGCCCGGTCATGGCCGAATCCGCTCCCTCTAAACCGCCGTTTTGCCGGTGACGCCGGCGCGGCCGACGGCGTCAAACCGCCCGCCCCGCCTGGGTTTCAGGATTAACATTGAAGCCGGCTTTACTGGTCGTATATATCAAATCAGCTTCGAGAGAGGGCCTCTAAAGTGTGGCCCGGCGCTATGGACGACAAGGAGGGGGCGTGTCATGGCAGGTATCCTTAGCAATTTGCGCTCGACGGTCATCGCCGGGTTCGTTTTGGCGGTGGTGATGGTCGTCATCGTCGTCGCCGCCACCGGCGAGGGCAAACCCGTCGGTTACGCGTGGTGGACGTTCCTGTTCCGCTGGCTGCACGTGCTCAGCGGCGTGATGTGGATCGGTCTGTTGTGGTATTTCAACTTCGTCCAGATTCCCAGCATGCCGAAGATTCCGGACGATCAGAAGCCGGCGATCGGCAAGGTGATCGCGCCGGAGGCGCTGTTCTGGTTCCGCTGGGCCGCCATGGCGACCATCGTCACCGGCCTTATCCTCGCCTACATGAACGGCTACATCATGGGCGCGCTGACGCTCGGCGCCATGGGCGGCGGCGGCAAGGCGCTGGCGATCGGCATCGGCATGTGGCTCGGCATCATCATGTGGTTCAACGTCTGGTTCGTGATCTGGCCGAACCAGCAGAAGGCGCTCGGGATGGTCGAGGCCGACAAGGACGCCAAGGCCGCCGCGGCGCGCACGGCGATGTTGTTCTCGCGCACCAATACGCTGCTTTCGGTTCCCATGCTCTACGCCATGGTTTCGGCGCAGAACATCTATTAGCTTCTATTAGCTAAGGGGAGCGGACCCTGGGGAAGACGGGGCTTGTCGGCCCCGTTTTCTTTTGCGCATCTCGCCCGCCGTTCGTTCAGGATCGTCACGCCCGCGAAAGCGGGCGTCTAGGTTTCCTGAAAACTGGATTCCCGCTTGCGCGGGAATGACGTGCCGGCCTCAATCGCTGTCGACCTACTCGACCGCGATCAGCGCCGCGGCGCAGGCACGTTCCTCGGCCAGCAGCACGTTGAACGTCCGGCACGCGGCGCCGGTGTCCATCCACTCGAGCACCAAGCCGGCCTGCTTCAGGTCTTCCCTGAGGCCCA
>JACPJY010000081.1 GCA_016187325.1 Rhodospirillales bacterium
CGTGGGCCTCGGAGAGCGAGCCGCCGAACACCGTGAAGTCCTGGCTGAACACGAACACCAGCCGGCCGTTGACGGTGCCGAAGCCGGTGACGACGCCGTCGCCGGGAATTTTCTGCTCCGCCATGCCGAAGTCGTGGGAGCGGTGCTCGACGAACATGTCCCACTCCTCGAACGAGCCGGGATCGAGCAAGAGGTCGAGGCGCTCCCGCGCCGTCAGCTTGCCCTTGGCGTGCTGGGCGTCGATGCGCTTCTGGCCGCCGCCGAGGCGGGCGCGCTCGCGCTTTTCCTCGAGTTGGCGGATGATGTCCTGCATGGCGCGCCTCCCGTCGCCGTTGCCGCGCTGGTGCCCGGCCCAGTGGCCGACCTAGTGCCCGGCCAAGTGGTTCCACTTCGGCAGCAGCACGATCGAGTTGGGGTTCAGACCCATATTCTTGAGCGTGTCGACCGAGGCGACCACCTTCTCGGTCTTCAGGTCCACCACCGTGATGGCGCCGTCGTCCATGCCGGGCAGGTTCAAGAGCGCATTCTGCACGAAAGCGTAGCGCCAGTCCTTGGTGAACGCCACGTGATGGGCACCGCCGGCCGCCGGCAGGGTCTTGAGGAGCTTTGGCTTCGCCGGCCCGGCGCCGAGGTCGAAGATGTGCAGGTGGCCCGGCTTCGCCGTGGTGACGTAGAGCCGGTCGGCCTTAGCGTTGAAATACATCTCCAGCGGCACGCCGCTGCCGGAACCGTTGAAGTCGTGGGCTTGCGCGACGTCGAAGTCCTTGGCGCCGGCGTTCCAGGTGGCGGTCCACAGCGCGTGGCCGAACATGTTGGTGACGTAAGCGACCGGCGGGTTCGAGCCCGGCACGAACAGGATCTCCACCGGCGCCGCGCCCGATGGCGACGGCTTGGCGGAGAGCTTGTAGGTCTTGAGCGGTTTGCCGGTCGAGGCCTCGATGGCGGTGATGGTTTCGCCGGGGATCTTCAGGTCCGGGCTCACCGTCTCGGTGACCAGGATGCGGTCGATGCCGCCGTGGATGGCGATGCCGTGCGGGTACGGCTTCGGCAGTTTGATGATCGACTTCACCTTGTCGGTCGCCGCGTCGCCGACGACGACGTTGGCGGAGCCCATGCAGGTCAGGTACCAGGTCTTGTTGTCGTCGGAGAACACCACGTCCTCGCCGACCTTGCAGCCGGCGACGTCGATCTTCTTCAGCCGGTAATCGAGCTTCTTCATGTCCATCACGTACATGCGCTGCAAGCCTAGGGCGGTGACGTAGGCTTTGCTCATGTCGCGGTTGTAGAAGATGTGATGCGCCACCAGGCTGGCCGGCAGCGGGATGTTGGCCAGGATCTTGCCGAAGTTCTTGGACGCCGGATCGACGTCGATGACGGCGATGCCTTCCTTGCGCGCCGGATGGCCGGTGACGTCGCCGCCCTTCAGGCCCTGCTTGACCTTGCTCTCGTAGTTGACCATGGCCAGGATCTGCGCCCGCGCCGGCGCTGCGAACGCGGCGGCGACGAGCAACGCGACCGCGGCCATGATGATGAAACGGTGTGACATGACGGAGACTCCCTGATGCGCGTCGGTTATGGGAACGATGTCGGCGCTACTTTAGCCAATCGGCGGCGGCGGCCCAATAGATTCCGGTTGCCGCGCCGGCTACTTGCCGAACAGACCCTTGAGGGCGCCGCCGATGCCCTTGCCGATCTCGTCCAGCTTCTTGTCGAGCTTATCGGCGGTCGAGCTTGGCTGTTGCGGCTGCTGCGGCGCGGCGGGAGCGGTGGTAGTTGCGGCCGGTGTCGGCTTCGCGGCTGCCGGCGTCAGCGGCCGGCCGGCCAGCGCCAGCTTGCAATAGTCGGTGTCGTCGACGGATTGCGCCTGGCCGCCGGATTTCTTGTCGCCGCCGATGCCGACCAGGCCACCGAGCGCCTTGACCCCGCCCTCGGCGACGCCGCTGGCGATGTCCGTCGCCGTCTTCACCGCGCCAGTGACCGCGCCGACCGCGGCGCCGCCGACGTCGGGCAGCGCCGTCGGGTTGGCGAGCGTGCCGCCGACGTTGACCGGCACCA
Organism: Rhodospirillales bacterium; assembly: GCA_016187325.1. GTDB lineage: Bacteria > Pseudomonadota > Alphaproteobacteria > Rhodospirillales > Casp-alpha2 > JACPJY01. The sequence goes on from JACPJY010000081.1 coordinate 2,056, forward strand.
GGGTGAGCTTCAGCAGGCTGAGCTTCTTCGCCCTCGGGTCGATGTTGATGGCGATGGTCTCGTCCGCCAGATTGATGCCGCCGTTGCCGATCATGCTCAGCCCGCCGGTCTCGAACACCAGGGTCTTCGCCGACGCGCGGCCTTTCTTAACGTCGAAGTCGATGACGCCGCAGCGGATCGTCTTGTCGCCCTTGCTGTCGTAGAACGGCAGCGCCGAGGTGACGTCCGCCGACAGCACGTTGAGCAGCCCGCTGTCGATCTGGCCGCCTTCGGTGACGACGCGGGCGCGGCCGTCGAGCCCGGCCATGATCGCCCGGAGCGAGGCGCCCTGGCCCTTGAGGTCGACCGTCGCGTCGAGCTTGCCGCGGGCGATGCCAGTCAATTGCAACTGCTGGAGGACGGCGCCGTAATCCACCTGC
>JACPJY010000082.1 GCA_016187325.1 Rhodospirillales bacterium
GGATCAGCGCCGTCGGCCGGCCTTCTTTCTTTCGCGAAGTCGGGGTCTCGGTAAAAGTGGTATTGAGGAACCGCCGCGCCGGCGCCGCCACCAGCCGGAATGGGCGTTCGGGAGTGGCATCGTCGATGTTGGTCAAGTGGTCGGGCAGCGCCAGCATAGCGGCGTGCGCCGGGCCGAGCTTCGCCCAGTCGGGAGCAAAGTGGAACTTGCCGTCCGGATGCTTGAACCCGGACAGGAAATGCATATCTTCGAACGACTTCGAGCAATCGATGCCGCCCTTCTCGTAAACCTCGTCGGCGCCGGGATGACCGGAGCGTCGGAGCGAGTCGTCGATCAGCTCCCAGGCCGTCATGTAGAAGCCGGAATGCTTGCTCCCCAGCCGGCGACCGAGCTCGCAAATGACGTCGTTGTTGGAGAGGAACATGGTCGCCGGCAGTACGATGTCGGCAAGCTGAGCGGTTTCGGTCATGAACTGCTCGTGCACGCAGACAAACAGATCCTCGCGCATCAGGCCCTCGATCACCTTGCGGGTGTCCGGGCAAACTACCGCCGGGTTCTGGTTTTGCACCAGAAGTGCCGTCACCGGCGGTCCGCCTTTGAGCGCGTCCTTGTCGCCGGTGAGAACGGCGCCGATGCGCGACATATCCATGGCGCGGATGCTCGGGTCCATGACGTCGAGGCCTTTGATCAGCGTCTGGTCCCAGGTGTAGATGCCGGCGTTGCCGTGCATGGCGCCGCCGCCGCGGTGCCGCCAGGCGCCGGTGATGGTCGGCAGGCTGGCGACCGCGTGCATGTTGGCGGCCCCGTTGCGGCTGCGCGAGAACCCGTAGCCTGCGCGGATGAAGCTGCGCTGGGTGCTTCCGTAAAGGCGCGCGAGGGAAACGATGTCGGCCTCGGGGATGCCAGTGATGGCGGCTGCCCAGTTGGGCGTCCGCGATTTGAGGTGCGCCTCCAGCCGGTCGGCGTCCTTGGTGTAGCGCGCGATGTAGTCGCGGTCGGCGTAACCTTCCTTGAACAGCACGTGCATGACGCCGACGGCGAGCGCGCCATCGGTGCCCGGGCGTACCGGAATATGAATATCGGCGGCCTCGGCGGTGCCAGTACGGTAGGGATCGATGCACACCACTTTGGCGCCGCGCACCTTGCGGGCACGGCTGACGTGGGTCATCACGTTGACCTGGGTGCTGACCGGGTTGCCGCCCCAGATGACGATCAGGTCCGATTCCGCGATCTCGCGCGGGTCCGATCCCCACAGCACGCCGGTGCCGGCGATCCAGCCGTTCTTGGCGATGGTGACGCAGATGGTGTCGTCGAGACGCGAATACCGCATGGCGTGGCGCAGCCGGTGGATGCAGTCGCGCTGCACCAGCCCCATGGTGCCGGCGAAGTAGTACGGCCACACGGCCTCGGGGCCATACTTTTCTGTCGCCTTTTGGAACGCGTCGACGACCTCGTTCAGCGCCTCGTCCCAGGAAATCGGCGTGAACTTGCCCGAGCCTTTCGGCCCAACGCGGCGCAACGGCCGTCCCAATCGGTCCGGGTGGTGGATGCGCTCCTTGTAGCGCGACACCTTCTCGCAGATGACGCCGAGGGTGTAGTCGTTGGTGGCGTCGCCGCGCACCCGGCCGATGGTGCGCGCGTCCAGCACTTCGACCTCGAGCGAGCAGGTCGAGGGGCAGTCGTGGGGACAGGTCGAGCGCAGGAACGCCGTAACCATATCGGTTCGAATCGCGTGGTTGCCGGAATCGTCCGACTGTATAGCGCCGCGCGTGGATGGCGTGGCCGGGATAGAAGGCGTGGTAGACGAAGGCGAAGGTGACGTCGTAGACGACGTCGGTGGCGCGGCCGTCCTGAATGCGCTGGACGACGACATTGCCGACGTCACGGCCGTCCTGGATACGATCGGCGTCGAGAGCCGAGTTTTGCCCTATCCGCCAGCTCAGGACCAGGTCGCCCTTGGTGATCGTACCCTTTTCCCTGAGCAATGGCATGCTCCATGCCTCGCCTTCGACGACGACGACGCGCACCATCGGCTCGATGCCCTTCGGCAGGTCGCCCGCGAACAAGAACGGATACGGCGACGAGTCATAGCCGCGGTAGGGATTGCGGCCGTAGGGACGCATCGAGCCGTGGTTGGGCACCAGGACTTGACCCGCGGGCGCGCGCTTCTTGAAGTTAGCGAACGACTCGAGTCGCGCCGGGATCGGCTTCAGCCGCTTGCCGGTCATGGCACCGACGATGCCCTCGCCGAGGAACTGCTGCCACCAGCTTTCGGTCTGGCGGTCGTACATAACCATGTCGGAGTGGCGCAGCTTGCCGGTGGTGCCGAAGTCGAGCACGCGGCCGTCGACGCGGCGGTCGAAGGCGATCGCCGAGTTGCATAGCGGGCAGTAAGTGACGGTTACCGGCACGCCGGAGATCTCGTCGTTGACGATCTCGTGCCACGTCAGGATGCGCAGCGGATAGGCCCGCGCCTGGTCGCCGACGACCAGCCCGATTACCGGCTCGCTGTCCGCGATCTCTTTTTCCGCCGCCACGGGCACGAACTTCGGATCGTCGATGGACGGGATGCCGTCCTTCGGCGGGCCGCCGGAAATGATTTCCTTGAGGTTCACCGCCGTCTTCGAGAAATCGGTATTCGGCCACTCGGCCGCCCAGCGCACGGGATTGGCGGCAACCTGTCCCGCTGCAAACGGCGCTAGAAGGAATACGGTGCAGAGGAAAGTCCTTGCGATGGCGTCCATGGCGCGACAGTGGCGGCTGCTGTGTCATGCGGCAAGGATTTCCATTTCACATCATGGTGAACACCCAGGCCGCGTCCCGATCACGGCGCCGCCGTACGGCTAAGAAGACGTTAACCTATTGCTGCTAGGGTCAAAATCCTCTGCTGGGCCCGGCGACCACACCTCTCGAAAGAGCGCGGCGAACCCGGGCGCGGCCGCGTGAGTGGAGCAAAACGCCGATGGCGCGCCCGTCGAAACCGATGGCGTCGAGACTCGCGGTGTGGACGTTGCTGGGGGTGATGCTGATGGCCCCGGCGGCGGCCGACGCGCAATCTGCGGGCGACTACCGCGGCTCGTCTAGCATCAAGCTCAAGCGCGGCGACTGGCAGGGCGCCTATGCCAATCAGGCGGCGCAGCGCGACGATGGCGCCAACGGCGTTCCCGGCGCGGGCACCGATCCGGCTTCGTCCGAGCAGGCCCAGGCGCAGCCGCCGGCCGGAAGACCGCCGGCGGCCGCTCCCGGCACGACCCCCGGGCAGCCCCCCGGCCGGGTGCGCATCCAGGGCCGCGACTCGCCGGCCGCACCGACGGCGGTACCGCCGCCGGCCGGGCTCACGGTCGACACCCGCGAGCAAATGCGCAAGTTCGTGCAGTCGATCTCGACTTTCGCGCGTCGTCAGCAGCGCAACTTCATGGTCGTCACCGAGGGCGGGCTGGAGCTGATGGTCAAACGCGATCCGGTCGAGGAAACTAAAGTCGCGCCGGCGCGCGGCTACATGCACGCCATCGACGGGGTGATGCTCGA
>JACPJY010000083.1 GCA_016187325.1 Rhodospirillales bacterium
ACCAGGGACGCTACCTTGGCCCAGACGACCGGCTCGACGACGCCGGTGGCGTACACCGCCTCGACCGCCGGGCCTCTCTTCGGCGCGCCGACGGCAACCGACGGCGCCGACGACCGCCAGGCGAGCCCGACCGCCGTTACGACCGCGGCGACGACCAACGCCGACACCACCGCTTTTCCCGAAATCCGCACGCCGGTCTCCCTCTCTGGCGCCTTTGTTTCCCTATCACCCTGCCCGCCGCCATGACCCGGGTCAAGGCAAGGCCGGCCCTGTCAATTCCCGCATGGCCGGCGCCTCTGGACCGCCGCCCGCGGCTGCCGTAACGTCGTCACGAACGCAGGGAGGCGGCGATGATCTTCCGCCAGATGTTCGACAGCGTGTCCTCGACCTATACCTATCTGCTGGCGGGCCGGCCGGGCGGCGAGGCGCTGATCATCGACCCGGTGATCGAGAAGGTCGACCATTACCTGCGATTGCTCTCCGAGCTCAGCCTGACGCTCTCCAAGGCGCTCGACACCCATGTCCACGCCGACCACATCTCCGGCCTCGGCCTGCTGCGCGACCGTACCCGCTGCATTACCGTCATGGGCCGCCAGGCCAAGGTCGACGTGGTCTCGATGCGCCTCGGCGACGGCGACCGGGTCGAGATCGAGGGCGTCTCGCTGACCGCCCTCTACACGCCGGGCCACACCGACTGCTCTTATTGTTATGCCATGGATGATCGGGTGTTCACCGGCGATACGCTGCTGATCCGCGGCACCGGCCGCACCGATTTCCAGAACGGCGACGCCCGCGCCGCCTACCGCTCGATCTTCGACAAGCTCCTCACCCTGCCGCCGGCGACGCTGGTTTACCCCGGCCACGACTACAAGGGCGACACCGTCTCGACCATCGGCGAGGAAAAAGCCTTCAACCCGCGCCTGCGGGTCAAATCAGCGGACCAGTACGCCGCGATCATGGCAGCGCTCAAGCTGCCCAACCCGCGGCAGATGGACGTGGCGGTGCCGGCCAACCTGGCCATCGGCTTCAACGCGGAATCGCCGGAGATCCGCGCCGCCTCGCTCGGCGCCAGCGAGGTGATGCAGCGCCTCGGCAGCCCGCAGACGCTGTTCGTCGATCTGCGCGAGGACAGCGAGCGGGTGCGTGATGGGGTCATCCCCGGCTCGCTGCACCTGCCCTACCAGCAACTTCGCGGCAACATCAAGCCGGGCGGCCTGCTCGCCGCCATGGCCGCCGAGCCGGGGCGGAGCGTTTTACTTTATTGCGCCTTCGGCGAGCGCTCGGCGCTGGCCCTGCAGGACATGTTCGCCAACGGCATCGGCAACGCCTGCCACCTGAAGGGCGGGCTGGATGCCTGGGTCAAGGCCGGCGGGCCCATCGAAACGCCGCGCCCGCGCACCACGCAGGGGTAGGGAGGAATCCGTACAATTCTCGATCGTCACCCCCGCGAAAGCGGGGGTCCAAGGCCGTGGAAAAACTGGATGCCCGCTTTCGCGGGCATGACGAAATCGAGAGTGCGTGTCGAAAGAGTCAGGTTTTCCGATAGAGGTGCACGCCGTCGGCGCCGAGGCTGCGTTGGACGCGGTCTTCTGCCATCAACCGGTGCAAGTGGGCGAGCGATTCGCCGATGGCAAAAAATAACTGATGCGTGTCGAGCTCGCGGGTGAAAAGTTTCTTGAGGACATCGACGCCGGTGGCCGGCGCCGCCACGGCGGCCAGCGTCTCTTCCAGCCTTTCCGCGTGGTGGGCCTCGAGATCGTCGAGGCGCCCTTCCAGGCGCCGGAACGGGTAGTTGTGGGAAGGCAGCACCAGCACGTCCTCGGGCAGCCCGCGCAGCCGGTCGAGGCTCGACAAATACATTGCCAGCGGGTCCTGTTCCGGCTCCGACGGCCAGACGCTGACGTTGGTCGAGATCTTCGGCAGCACCTGGTCGCCGGAGATCAGCACGTTCGCCTCGTGGCAATAGAGACACGCGTGCTCGGGCGAATGGCCGGTGCCGACGATGACGAACCAGTCGCGGCCGCCGATGGTAATGATCTCGCCGGAGACGATGCGGCGGAAAGCGCCCGGTATCGGCGCCACGTTGCGCGAATATCTGCCGGCGCGCGCCGCCGCGGTCTCGAGTTGCGCCGCGTCGAACCCGGCGGCGCGATAGAACTTCAGGAACTGCGGCCTGAGGCCGTCGCCGGAATCCAGGCTGAGCATGCGGCCCCACGTCCACTCCTCGCGCGGCATCCACAACGGCACGTCGAAGCGCTCGGTGAGCCAGCCGGCCAATCCCAAATGATCCGGGTGGAAGTGGGTGCAGATCACCCGCTTCACCGGCTTCGCCGCCGTCACGTGACGGGCGAATAGTTTCTCCCACGCCGCCTTGACCTCGTCGCGGCAGATGCCGGTGTCGACGATGGTCCAGCCGTCGCCGTCGTCGAGCAGCCACAAATTGATGTGATCGAGCTTGAACGGCAGCGGCATGCGCAGCCACAACATGCCCTCAGCGACCTCGAGCGTGTCGCCGGCGGCCGGCGGCTCGGTGGTCACGTAGTCGGGCGTGTAAGGGACCTTGTGCATGGCCGGCACCCTACCGCCGCCGTCCCGCGCGTCAAGAAGGAAGGAAGGTATAACCACAGAGGCACAGAGACACAGAGAAG
>JACPJY010000084.1 GCA_016187325.1 Rhodospirillales bacterium
GTGGTGATGGTGGCGGCGATCTGGTAGGGGTTGTCGAGGCTGGCGCCGTCGAACACGGCGCGCGGGAAGAACCGCTTGCCCGCCTCGGCGGCGGCGATCAGCGCCGCCAGGGGGCGGGTCGGGAACAGCGTGCCGGGCGCCAACCGGATGGTCTCGCCCGAGGGCTCGTCGAACTTCGCCTCGCCGCCGAGGCCGGGACCGTCGAGTCGCGCCTCGCCCTTCAGGCTCTCGACCACCTGGCCGCCGCGCGAATGCCGCATGCGGAAGCGGTAGGCGAGGCCGTCCTTCGACTCGACGCCGGCGAACGACCAGGTAATGGCCACGTCCTCGCCCTCGGCGTAGTCGATCTCCAGGCGGATGTTGGTGTCGACCGCCCACGCCTCGCAGGTCTCGACGACGCGGTAGCGCATGGTGCCGGCGGCGCCGATGACGCCGGAGCCGTTGCGGGCGGTCTTCAGGCTCATCCGGTAGAGCGCCTGGTGGGGGACGAGTTTGGCCGCCGCCTCCTGGTCGAGGTCGGGCAGCGGCGGCGCGGCGACGGCCGGCAGGGCGACGGAGACGAGCAGCGCGACGGCGACGGCGCCTGCGGTGGTGGTGCGGGTCATGGCGGGCGGGACCATAAGGCGGCGGCGACGCCGAGTCCATGCGGCAATTTCCGCCGGGCGGCGGCATGGAATACCCCGGACGGCCTCGCCCGGACCGGCCTAAGCCGTTGATTTCATTGCCGACGGCCATGGCACGGCGCTTGCTTACTGAATGGTTAAGACGATGGTTAAGAACGGGACAATCGCCAACGCCCAACCATAAGGGTTGCCGCCATGAACCAGATTCGCACCGCCCGCCTCGCCGGCCATGCCATCGACGCCGGCGGCTCGCCGCCGGGCGCGCCCGACGACCTGACCGACACCCTGCCCGACACCCTGGCGGCCGCCGTCGCCCGCCTTGCCGACTGCCTGACGGCGACCACCAGCTACGTGCCGGCGCTGGCCGCCGCCGGCCGGGCGCTGATGCTCGCCGAACGGGCCGAGCGCCGCCTCGCCGAGTTGGAGCGCCTCGCCGTCACCGACGCGCTGACCGGGCTCCTCAACCGCCGCGGCCTCGAGGCCGAGCTGAAGCGGGTGATGGCGGCGGCGCGGCGTTATCGCGAGAAGGGCGTGCTGATCTTCGTCGACCTCGACGGCTTCAAGCCGATCAACGACACTTATGGGCATGCTGCCGGCGACGCGGTGCTCGCCCACGTGGCGCGGCTGCTCGCCGCGCACATCCGCGCCACCGACTTCGCCGCCCGCCTCGGCGGCGACGAGTTCGCGGTGCTGCTCACCCGCACCGACTGGCAGCAGGGCCTGAAGCGCGCCGAAAGCTTCGACGCTTTGATCAACGGCGCCACCGTCGCCTGGCAGGGCCGCGCCATCGCCGTCCACGCCAGCTTCGGCTTCCAGACCTACGGCTCCGGCGACGATCTGTTGCGCGCGCTCAATGAAGCCGACCACGCCATGTACGCCGCGAAGCGCGCCCGCGCCGTGGCGTGACCGGGGGCCTGAACGGGAGTTCCGCCATGCGCGTCGATGCCAAGGACTTCTATGCGGATTTGTTCTCGAAGCCGGCGCTCGCCGACCTGGTGAGGCACGAGCCGCCGCCGTTGAAGACGCGGCCCGGAATCGAGCCCGGCAACCAGATCAAGGCGCTGCCGGCGCCGAAGCCGGAGCCCTCTGCGGTGAAGACGCCGTCGAAGGCCGCCGCCGCCCGCTCGCCGTTGCGGCAGTTGATCGGCGACGTCGATATGCATCGCCTCTCGCCGCGGCAGATGGCCAACCTCAGCTCCGATCTCTACGCCGCCGGCGTGGTGTCGTTCGACGACTACGCGGCGCTCGCCTTCCAGCCGGAGCTGCACCCGGACTTCGCGCGCACCATCGGCGCCCTCACCGGCGAGCGCGCCGAGCCGGACCGGCCGCGCGACTTCGTGCGTCTGTGGGAGGAGCGCGCCGAGTTCCAGCGCCGTCACAACGCCGCCCGCGCGGATCTCGTAAAGCAGGACGAGCGCATCGCCGCGGTGCTGCGCCAGATCGACGCGCCGACCAACGTGGTGGTATAACCACATCCGGCGCGCCGCAATCGTCACCCCCCGATCAAGTCGGGGGCCAGCCCCCGCGAAAGCGGGGGTCCAGGCAATTGAAAACAAACTGGATTCCCGCTTGCGCGGGAATGACGGACGGAGCGATGGCGGCGGGAACGCGCGCTAGCTCAGTAGATCCAGCGCGCCAGCTTGCGGATGTAGGTGATCGGGTTCCAGCGCGAGCCTTCCGGATTGAGGTCGGCGAGCAGCGGCGGCTCAGCCGGCGGATCGACCATCGCCATCGTCCACTCGCCCGGCTTGACCTTGATCGCCCACGCGTCGGCGATGCCGGCGTAATAGATCTGCTGGTGCACCGACTTGGCGTGTTGCTGGTCGAACGGCCCGACCACCACCCGGTAGACCATGCCGGCGTCGAGCTTGGCCGCCAGCACCGCCGGGGCGAGGTCGCGGTACAGGCTCCGGAGTCGGCGGGCGTTGTCGTGGTCGCGGAACGAGCCGATGACGAAGTAGAGCCCGGCCGCCGGCTCCTGGTCGCCGTCGTCGACGACGCGCGAGGTCTTGGCCCGCCACTGCTTGTCGGCGGATTCGTCGTCGTCGGTCTTCGCGGCGGGCTGGCCGGCGGCGGTCGGGAAGTCGGCGAGGTCCTTGGCGTCGTTGCCGACGCCCGGCTTGACCGCGGCCTTGGGCGCGGCCTTCGCCACCACTTCCGTCGCCGCCGCGGGCACCGCCTCGACGGTGATCACCAGCGGATAGCCGCTGAGTTGCACGCCGTCCTCGAACATCATCGGCTGGTGGATGCGCGCCAGATTCATACGCACGGACGGCGCGATGATCGGGCGGCGGTTGGTGGCCTGGCCGCCCTGGGTGACGTCGCCGCCGGCGGCGGTCTCGAACTCGGCGAGCGCGCGGGCGGCGTCGGTGGCGGTCGCATTACCGGCGCGGCCGGCGACGGCGACGCCGGTGGTGCCGTCGTCGACGTCGCGGCAGATCAGCCCGTCGTCGAGGATGCCGCGCAACACCCCGCAGTCCCGGTTGGCGACGATGGAAAGGCCGTGGTCGGCGACCGATTTCTGGGTGGCGATATAGGACAGGCCGTCGAGCGCCCACGACGCGATCTGCACCGGCAACGGCAGGGCGCACCCCCCGAGCAGCAACGCGCCGGCGCCGAGAACCCCAACTCGTCTCATCGCTTCACCCCATGAGTTTATTATTCTTGTCGCGTCGGTTGGTTTTTATTCGCGTAACGCGCCGTTGCGTCCGCCTGGGCCGTCAACTAAGGCCGGACGTGCTCATCGCCCGCGGGGAGCGGTCGGTCGAAGGATTTGCCCCCGGATTGTCCCCCGTCGTCGGAGAGCATATTCGAATTCGCGGCCGGATGCCACTGTCTTCGACCGCCGCCGTGGCTCGTCCCGATCGGCGGCGAATCCCCCGCCCGCCCCGGCAAGGCGCAAAGATTCCAAAGGCTTCGACCGGCCGGGCGGGACCCGGGCGGTATATTTTCCGTTATGGTTCCGCGTCACGCGCGCGGCTTCGGCTTCGCCAGATCGAGCCGAATCGAGAGTTCCTTCAGCCGCGCCTCGTCGACGCCGGCCGGCGCCCCCATCAGCAGGTCCTCCGCCTGCTGGTTCATCGGGAACGCGATCACTTCCCGGATGTTGGGCTCGTCGGCCAGCATCATCACCATGCGGTCGATGCCCGGCGCCGAGCCGCCGTGCGGCGGCGCCCCGTAGCGGAAGGCGTTCAAGAGCCCGCCGAACCGCTCCTCGACGTCCGCGGCCGAATAGCCGGCGATCTCGAACGCCTTGACCATGACGTCGGGGCGGTGGTTGCGGATGGCGCCCGAGGAGAGCTCGATGCCGTTGCAGACGATGTCGTACTGGAAGGCCAGCACCTCGAGCGGGTCCTTCGATTGCAGCGCCGCCAGCCCGCCTTGCGGCATCGAGAACGGGTTGTGGCTGAACTCGATGTTGCCGGTTTCCTCGTTCAGCTCGTACATCGGGTAGTCGACCACCCAGCAGAAGTCGAACCGGCCTTCGGCGACCAGCTTCAATTCCTCGCCGATCTTCATCCGGGCGGCGGCGGCGAACGGCGCGAACGACTTCGGCACGCCGCAGACGAAGAACACCGCGTCGCCGTCGCCGAGGTCGAGCGCGGCGCGGAGTTTTTCCGTTCGCTCCGGGCCGAGGTTCTTGGCCACCGGGCCGGCGCCCTCGCCGTCGCGGAACATGATATAGCCGAGCCCCGGCTGCCCCTCGCCTTGCGCCCAACTGTTCATGCGGTCGCAGAAGGCGCGGCTGCCGCCTTTCGGCGCCGGTATCGCATGGACGCGCACCTTGGCGTCCTTGTCGATCATGCCGGCGAAGATCTTGAAGCCGGAGCCGCGGAACGTCTCGGTGACGTCGACCATGACCAGGGGGTTGCGCAGGTCCGGCTTGTCGCAGCCGTACTTGAGGAGCGCGTCCGCATAGGCGATGCGCGGGAACGGCGGCTTGGTGACCTTTCGCCGGGCGCCGGTGAACCCGGCGAACTCCTCGAACACGCCGGCCAGCACCGGCTCGATCGCGGCGAACACGTCTTCCTGGGTCACGAACGCCATCTCGAAGTCGAGCTGGTAGAACTCGCCCGGGCTGCGGTCGGCGCGGGCGTCCTCGTCGCGGAAGCACGGCGCGATCTGGAAGTACTTGTCGAAGCCGGAGACCATGAGGAGCTGCTTGAACTGCTGCGGCGCCTGCGGCAGGGCGTAGAACTTGCCCGGGTGCTGGCGGCTCGGCACCAGGTAGTCCCGCGCCCCTTCGGGCGAGCTCGAGGTCAGGATCGGCTTCTGGAAC
>JACPJY010000085.1 GCA_016187325.1 Rhodospirillales bacterium
TTCGATGTCGAGCTCGACCAGTGTCTCGGAGTGCTCAGAGACGAAGGCAATCGGCACTACCACCACCGGCACGCCGGCGGCGCCGGCGCGGGCAAGTTCGTCCTCGATGGAAGGCTCGATCCATTGCAGCGGCCCGACCCGGCTCTGGTAGCACACCACCCAATCGAGATCCGCGCGGCCGTGCATGTCGGCGAGCGCCGCGACGACCGCAACGCAGGTGCGCTCCACTTGCCACTGGTAGGGATCGCCGCCGGCAACAACCTTCTTCGGCAGTCCATGGGCCGAGAACAGCAGCCGCGGCCTGCCCTGACTTGCCGCCTCCGCCAACGCCGGCGCGATCTGCGCGGCCTGTGCCCGGACGAAGCCTTCCTCGGTCGGATAGCAGCATACCGCCCGCGTCGGTTGCGTCAGCCCCGCCTTCGCCGCCGCCCGCTGCCAGTCGTCGAGCGACGAACCGGTGGTGGTGGTCGAATACTGAGGATACAGCGGCAGCAGCACGATCTCGTCGGGGGCGAACGCTTTGATCGCCGCGGCCGCCTCGTCGCTCATCGGATGCCAGTAGCGCATGGCGATAAACACGCGGACCTCAGCGCCGCCGGATTCCTTGGCGACCTCGCGCTGCAGCGCCACCGCCTGCGCCTCGGTTTCGGCCAGCAGCGGCGAGCCGCCGCCGAGCTCGGCGTAGATGGCGCGCGCCGTCGGCGCCCGGCGCTTCGAGATCAGCTTCGCCAGCGGCCGGCGCAGCAGTGTCGGCAGGTCGATGATCGCTGGGTCGTCGAACAGGTTGAACAGGAACGGCTCCACCGCCGCCAGGCTGTCCGGCCCGCCGAGATTGAACAGCACCACCGCCAGCCGCGTCATCGGACGGGTCTTTCCGCCACCGCCGCTGGCCAACCGTGGACAATCTCGACCAGCCTAGCAACGTGCTCCGGCGGCGTCTCCGGCAGCACCCCGTGGCCGAGGTTGAAGATGAACGGCCCGCCGGTGAGCGCCTCGAGGATTTCACGCGTCCGCCGCTCGAGGGCCGAACCACCGGCGAGTAGTACCTGATTGTCGAGATTGCCCTGGACGGTGCATTTCGGCTGCAGGGTGCCGGCGATCCAATCGAGCGGCTGAGTGTGGTCGAGGCTGATGCCGGCGACGGCGGTGGCAGCCACATAGGCCTCGGCCCGCTTGCCGGCGCCCCGCGGGAAGCCGATCACCGGCGCCCCGGGGCAGGTGGTCTTCAAGCGCCGGACCAGCCGCCGCGTCGGCTCGATCACCCAGCGCCGGAACTCGTCGTCGTCGAGCACCCCGGCCCAGCTGTCGAACACCTGGATCACCTCGACGCCGTTCCGCACCTGCTCGGCCAGGTAATCGGCCGTCGCCTCGATTAGCAGATCGATCAAGGCCGCGAACCCGTCGGGGGATTTCCTGGCCCAGGCACGGACCGTACCGCAGTCGGTACCGCCGCGGCCTTCAACCATGTAGACCGCCACCGTCCACGGTGCGCCGGCGAAGCCGATCAACGTCACGCCGGGTGGCATCTCCAAGCTCAACCGCTTGATCGTATCGAAGACAGGCCGCAAATGATCGAGAACGCTATTTTTTTTCAATGTCTTGATATCGGCCGCCTTGCGGATCGGCTGCAAGATCGGGCCTTCGCCCTCGCGGAAGTCAACCTTTTGGCCGAGGGCATCCGGTATCACCAGGATGTCCGAGAACAGGATTGCCCCGTCCATGCCGAACCGCTGTAGCGGCTGCAAGGTTGCCTCCATCGCCAGATCGGGTGTGTAGCAAAACTCGAGGAAGCTTGCCGCCTTGTTGCGCAGCGCCCGGTACTCCGGCAAATAACGGCCGGCTTGCCGCATCAGCCACAACGGCGGCCTCGTCAGCACCTCGCCGGCCAAGGCCTGCAACATCGGTTTCTCGACGGTTATGGGTGCCATTAATGAGCCGCGAATTACGGAGTTATTATTCTCACTACAAACTATATCTTTATAAAAAGAAAGGTAGTGGTTGTAGTAGTGACGCAAACTGCGGGGATTAAAGGTTGTACCCAGCAGCTGGTGTCAAAACTGGTCGGCAATCGGTGGCCATCGGAAATCTGTGGAGCACTGCTCGAAAACCTGCCGGCAGCAACATGCATCCGCGCTGCCGACGGTGGAAAGAATATCGTGAATAGAGAGAATAATCGTCGCCGTAGTCGCCAGCCGCGCTGGCGTTTCAACAGCCGGTATATTGTTTTGCACCGGTGAATCCAGTGGTGTATGGACATCTAGCGATTCCGGATAGATTCCGCCGTCAGCCAAAAATGCCGACTTATCCCCAAACGATGCGCAGGCAGCGATGAACAAGGCCAACGTGAAGGCGTTTCACCTGCACTTGGTGTCCGACTCGACCGGCGAGACCGTCGGCTTGGTTGCCAGGGCCTGCTTGGCGCAGTTCGAAAACATCGAGACGACAGAGCATCTGTGGAACATGATTCGCTCCGAAGACCAAGCCAAGGGCGTGATCACCGCGATAAAGGAGAATCCGGGTTTCGTCCTCTACACCATCGTCAACGAGGACATCCGCAACATCCTCGAGGAAGGTTGCCGGCGGCTGCAGATCCCGTGCATCGCTATCTTGGATCCGATCATCGCCGAGCTCGGCGCCCACCTCGGCGCCGAAATGGTGCTGCTCGGCGTGTCGCGGACGTCGAAGACGCCGACCAGCATCTATCTCGCCAACCGCGGGATAAAGACCGCCAATATCCCGATCGTCCCCGGCGTCGCGTTGCCTGAGGAATTGTTCACCGCCAAGGCGCCGCTGATCGTCGGGCTGACCAAGGACCCGAAGCGGCTGGTCGAGATCCGCCGCCAGCGTCTGCGGCTGCTGGACCAAGACGAGGAAACCGATTACGTCGATCTGGAAAAGGTGTCGAACGAGATCAACGAGGCGAGACGCCTATTCACAAAGCACAACTGGACGGTGATCAACGTCAGCCGCAAGTCGATAGAGGAAACGGCGGCGACCATCATCCAGCTTTACAACCGCCGCAAGGAGCAGAACGTGTGAGCAGGCCCCTGCCGGTCGTCCTTGCATCAGCCAGCAAGGCGCGCCACCAGATTCTCGTCAATGCCGGCATCGCGCACGCGTGCGACGCCGCCGACGTTGACGAGAAGGCGATCCGCGACGAACTGCAGAAATCCGGCATCGATGTGGCGGCGGCGGCAACGGCGCTGGCCCGCGCCAAGGCAACGGCGGTGGCGAAACGTCACGCCGGCGCGCTGGTCATCGGCGCCGACCAGATTTTGGTCTCTGACGGCCGCTGGTTCGAGAAGCCGAAAGACCGCGCCGACGCGCTCGTCACCCTGCAAACCTTGCGCGGCCGTACCCATCAACTGGTCACTGCCGTCGCCGTCAGCCGCGACGGCAGGCACGCCTGGGATAATGTCACTACGGCGCGTCTGACCATGCGCAAGTTCTCGGATGACTTCGCCGCCCGCTACCTGGACACCGCCGGCCCCGACACGCTGGCCTCGGTCGGCGCTTACCGGCTGGAGGCGGAAGGCGCGCAACTGTTTACGGTGATCGAAGGCGACTACTTTGCCATCCTCGGGTTGCCACTACTGCCGCTGCTCGGCTACCTCAGGGAGGCGCGGGTCCTGGAGCGCTAGGGCGTTGATAGGCCGCGACGGACCGGCTTGCGGCCGGTATTATGTCGCTGCGATCCGCAACCCCACGAAGGAACCGACGGCAATGGCCATCAGCGGCAAGGCGAAACTGGCGGGCGTCATCGGATGGCCGGTCGGCCATTCGCTGTCGCCTCGGTTGCACGGCTACTGGCTGGCCGAGCACGGCATCGACGGCGCCTACGTGCCGCTGCCGGTGCGGCCAGAAGATTGCCGGGCGGCGCTCAGGATGCTGCCGAAGCTTGGCTTTGCCGGCGTCAACGTCACCGTGCCGCACAAAGAAACGGCGGCGAAAGCCGTCGATGTCCTCGACACGGCGGCCATGTGTATCGGCGCCGTCAACACCGTCGTCGTCGAAGCCGACGGCCACCTCGCCGGCAGCAACACCGACGGCTTCGGGTTCCTGGAGAACCTGAAGGCCGGTGCCAAGGGCTGGAAGGCATCGGCCGGCGCCGCCGTCGTCATCGGCGCGGGCGGCGCGGCGCGGGCCATTACGGCGGCGCTGCTCGACGCTGGCGTGCCCGAGGTGCGCATCGTCAACCGCACGCCGGCCAGGGCGGCGGCGCTCGCCAACGATATCGGCGGCGCCATCACCGTCGCCGCTTGGCCGGACCGCGCCAAGGCCCTCACCGGCGCTGCGCTGCTGGTCAATGCCACCAGCCTCGGCATGAAAGGCAAAGAGCCGCTCGATCTTGATCTCGGGCCGTTGCCGAAGGACGCCATCGTCACCGACATCGTCTATGCGCCGCTCGAAACGCCGCTGCTGAAAGTCGCCGCCACGCGCGGCTACAAGACGGTCAATGGCCTCGGCATGCTGCTGCACCAGGCGCGACCCGGCTTTCACCGCTGGTTCGGCGTCGAGCCGAAGGTGACGGCGGCACTCAGGGAATTCGTGCTGCAAGGCCTCGACGGATGACCCGATGGTGATCCTCGGCCTGACCGGATCGATCGGCATGGGCAAGTCGGCGGCCGCCGCCAACTTCCGCCGCCTAGGCGTGCCGGTCCACGATGCCGACAAGGTCGTCCACGGGTTGCTTGCCAGGGGCGGCGCGGCGGTCGAAAAAATCGCCCGGCTGTTCCCCGACACCGTCAAGGACGGCGCCATCGACCGCGGCTACATGGCCGGCGCTGTATTCGAGGACCCGGACGCGCTCGAGCGGCTCGAGGCAGTGCTGCATCCGATGGTGCGCCGCGACGAAATCGCGTTCCTCGGCGCCGCCGCCCGCCGTGGCTGCCGGCTGGTGGTTCTCGACGTGCCGTTGCTGTTC
Organism: Rhodospirillales bacterium; assembly: GCA_016187325.1. Classification (GTDB taxonomy): domain Bacteria; phylum Pseudomonadota; class Alphaproteobacteria; order Rhodospirillales; family Casp-alpha2; genus JACPJY01. Next base: position 4,925 of record JACPJY010000085.1, read on the forward strand.
GAAACCGGCGGCGAGGCGCGCTGCGACGCCGTCGTGGTGGTGTCGTGCCCGCGTTGCATTCAGGAGCAGCGGGTGCTGAAACGCCCGGGCATGACGCGAGAGCGGTTCGAGTCGATCCTGGCCAGGCAGATGCCCGACGCCGAGAAGCGTCGGCGCGCCGATTTCGTGATTCTGACCGGACTGAACCGCGCCTTTGGCTTGAACCAGGTGCGGAACATCGTCACAATCGCGTCCGGCTGGCGCGGCACGAAGTGGCCGCCCTGCCCGCAGCCGAGCAGGCGCCGAAAAGGAAAAGCCGATGCGTGAAGTGGTGCTCGATACGGAGACCA
>JACPJY010000061.1 GCA_016187325.1 Rhodospirillales bacterium
ACCGCGCGCCGGTAGCTGTCGACCGCGCCCGCGAGGTCGCCGCGTGCCGCCAGCACCGTGCCGAGCGCGCCATGGGCGCCGGCGTGGTCCGGCGCCAGCTTGACCGCCCGCCGGCACGCCGCCTCGGCGTCGGCTAGGCGATTGAGGTCCTTCAAGACACGCCCCAGGCTGACGTGGGCCTCGACAAACCCGGGCGCCACGGCGACGGCGCGCTCGAACTGCGCCAACGCCTCCTCCGGCTTGCCGGCTTCCCTGAGCGCGTCGCCGAGGTTGCTCAGCATCTCCGGGTCGTTCGGCGCTAGCTTCAGCGCCTGCTGGTATGACCCCGCCGCCGCCGCCCACTTCCCCGCCGCCGCCAGCACGTTGCCGAGGTTGTTGTGCGGCGCCGGGTCGCGGGCATCCAGCGCGATCGCCCGCTTATAACAGTCCGCCGCCTCCTCCATCCGACCCAGCGCCCGATACGCCTCGCCCAGGTTGTTGTGCACCTGCGGGTTCTTCTTGCGGCGCTTCGCCGCCCGCCCGATCAGCTCGACCGCCTCCGCCGCGCGGCCCTGCTGCAGCGCCGCCACCCCCAGCAGGTGCCGCGCCTCGGCGTTGTTCGGATCGCCGTCCAGCACCTGCCGGTACAGCCGCTCCGCCTCACCGACCCGCCCCGCCCGGTGCAGCTTCAGCGCCTCCGCAACCGAACCGCCCGCTCCCCGACGCCCGTTGCTATCGCCCATCGCGCCCGAATCCCGTCACCATCCCGTCACCCGGAGCGCCGCCGCGACGCGCTCGACCACCGCCGCCCACTCGCCCGGCCGCGCCTGGCGGAACAGCCTGACCGACGGATACCAGGGGCTGTCGTCGCGCTCCAGCAGCCAGTAATAGAGCGGCACCGGGTGCAATAACACCCACGCCGGCACCCCGAGCGCGCCGGCCATGTGGGCGGTGGTGTTGGAGACGGCGATCACCAGGTCCATGGCCGCCACCTGGGCGGCGAAGGCGTCGAGGTCCGCCATCTGGTCGACGGCGTCGTCGTGGATGACCGTCGTCCCGGTCGCTTGCTCGAAGGCTTCGCGCTCGGCGGCGGTGTCGCCGTATTGCAGATCAACGAGGGTGACGCCGGGGACGGCGGCGAGCGGCGCCAGCTCGGCCAATTTCATCGACTTGTGGCGGCCGAGCCTCTTGTTCTTGCTGATCCAGGCGACGCCGACCACCGGCCCGCCGCCGAGCTTGCGGTATTTCGCCCTGAGCGCGTCGCGGCGCTTGGCGTCGGCGACCAGGTATGATCGGCGGCCGGGAAAGCTTTCGAGATCGGGCCGGAGCCAGCGGCCGAGGTCGCCGGCCGTTACCTGGTAATCGAAGGTCGGGGATTGGGTCGCCGCCGCCGGCGGCACCTCCTTGGCAATGCACGCGACGCCCGGAAGCGAGCGCTCGAACAGCGGTTTCAGCCGGCGATCGCATTCCAAGATGACGCGGGCGCCCACCGCCGTCAGGTCCGGGACCATGCCGGCGAACAGCATCTCGTCGCCCGCCCCCTGTTCGGCCGTGACCAGGATGGTTTTTCCGGTGAGTGGCTCGCCCGACCAGATCGGCTGCGGGAACGGGCGTTTTTTATCGAAGTCTTTCCCCCGCCACCGCCATTCGCTTTCCCGCCAACCTTCCTGCAACTGCCCATCGAGCAGCAACGACAGGGCAAGATTGCAGTGGGCATCCGCGTAGTCCGACTTCAGTTCGACGGCACGGCGGAAATGCGCCGCGGCGTCCGCAAACCGCCCCGATTCGTAAAGAGCGGTGCCAAGCTTGAAATGGGCCTCTTCCATCTCGGGGTCGAGGGTGAGCGCCTGGCGAAAGCTTGCCGTCGCTTCGTTTTCGCGGCCCGCTTTCAAGAGCGCGTTGCCGCGGGCGAGATGGAGGCGGGCATCGCCTGGCTGCAATCCGATCGCCCGATCGCAGGCCGCAACCGCTTCCTCGAACTCGCCGAGATCGGCCAGCGCGCTGCCGAGGCGGCCGACCGTCTTGGCGTCGTTCGGGTCGACGTTGATGGCGGCGCGCAACGCGACGACCGCCTCGCCGGGACGGTCCAACTGCCGCAACAGGGCGCCGAGATTGTGGTGGGCGTCGGCGAAGTCCGGCTTCAGCGCCACGGCGCGGCGGTAATGGGCGACGGCGTCTTCCGGGCGTTCCGTCGCCTTCAACGCATTGCCGAGGTTGGTGAGGGCGGTGGCGTCGCCGGGGGCAAGGGCAACCGCGCGCCGGTAGCTGTCGACCGCGCCCGCGAGGTCGCCGCGTGCCGCCAGCACCGTGCCGAGCGCGCCATGGGCGCCGGCGTGGTCCGGCGCCAGCTCGACCGCCCGCCGGCACGCCGCCTCGGCGTCCGTCAGGCGATTGAGGTCCTTCAAGACACGCCCCAGACTGACGCGGGCCTCGACAAACCCGGGCGCGATGGCGAGCGCGCGCTCGAACTGCGCCACCGCCTCCTCGGGCTTGCCGCTTTCGCGCAGCGCGTCACCCAGGTTGCTCAGCACCTCCGGATCGTCGGGCGTGATCCTCAGCGCGCGGCGGTACGACGCCGCCGCTGCCTCCCACTTCCCCGCCGCCGCCAGCACGTTGCCGAGGTTGTTGTGCGGCGCCGGGTCGCGGGCATCCAGCGCGATGGCGCGCTTATAACAGTCCGCCGCCGCCTCCATCCGACCCAGCGCCCGGTACGCCTCGCCCAGGTTGTTGTGCACCTGCGCGTTCCGCTTCAGCCGCTTCGCCGCCTGGCCGATCAGCGACACCGCTTCCTCCGCGCGGCCCTGCTGCAGCGCCGCCACCCCCAGCAGGTGCCGCGCCTCGGCGTTGTTCGGATCGCCGTCCAGCACCTGCCGGTACAGCCGCTCCGCCTCCGCCACCCGCCCCGCCCGGTGCAGCGACAGGGCCTGGCGAAGCGCCGCCGACGGTTCCGGATTCGCGTCAGCCGGGCGGTACCCGTTTCCTTGGCCCATGATCCTCGGTTTCCCGTGCCGGAAAGACGCTGAAGGGTATCCGCCGGCCGAACCCCGTTCAATCGCTACCGGCGAGCGACCCGAGCGCCTCAAGGAGCGGCCCCAGGTGCTTCTCATAGCGCTTCCAGCGCCTGACCGCGGTGCGGTAGATCGGCCGGTGCACCTGATAAGCGCTGGCGGTATGGACGGGGCGTCCGCTGGCGTGGAAGTCGAGGCATGCGTCCTCCCATGGCAGTCCGCAGAATTCCAGCAGCCGGCGCATGGTGGGCTCCGGTCGGGCCACCAGCTCCTCGTAGCTGAGATCGAGGAACTGTCCCGGCAACGCCGCCCGCCAGTGGTCCATCAGCCGCGCATAGAGCCGGTAATAGCGGCCGAGATCGCCCAAGTCGTACGCGAACTCCTGGCCGGCGGCGAAATGGATCTGGTAGCACGAGAGACAGGTGTCGACCGGGTCGCGAAGGCAATGCACGATGCGCGCCTTCGGCAGCGCCAGGTGGATGAGCCCGAGGAAGAAGAAGTTCCGCGGCATCTTGTCGGTGATCCGCGCCGCCTTGCCGGCACCTTGGGCTAGGCGCTTGACGTAGGCGTCGCCGAGGCGGCGGAAATCTCGGGGCCCGAGCCCGCGCACCGCTTCCGGGAAGCCGCGTCCGCCGGCGCCGAGGACGTCCACCACCGCGTCGCGGAAATGGTTGACCTCGCCGGCGCCCAGCACCCGCGAATGGCTGGAGAGAATCTGCTCGACCAGCGAGGTGCCCGAGCGCGGCATGCCGACGATGAAAATCGGGCGCTCGTCCATAAGCCCCTTGCCGGCGTGGGCGGCGAGGAAGGCCGCGTCGAAGCTGCCGATGATCCGCTCGACCAGCGCCTCGTCGCCGGCGACGTCGTAGCGGAGCGACGTCCGCTGCAGGCGGTTGCCGCTCGCAAAACGCGCGAACGCGGCGTCGTGATCGCCCAGGTCCTGCAGCGCCTTGGCGACGGCGAAATCCAGGAACATCGCCTTACCGGCGGCAAGCCCGGGCCGGGCGCGCAGGCTTTGCATGGCCGCCAGGTCGGGATCGCCGGGCTCGAACGTCTTGATCAGCGAATAATCGTGCCAAGCCTCGGCGTCCTCCGGGTCGACGGCGAGAACCCGCCTGTAGAGCTTGCGCGCCGCCGCGTGGGCGCCGGATTCCGCCTCCAGTTGGGCGAGGTTGCTGAGCGCCGCCGCCGACCGCGGCTCGAGGGCGAGCGCGCCCCTATAGGCCTGTCGCGCCTCGGCGACGCGCCCGAGCTCTTTGAGCGCGCTGCCGAGGTTGCATAAGAGCGCGAAATCGCCGGGCCGGCGGCGCAGTGCCCGCTCGAACGCCGCCGCCGCCTCGGCGAACCGTCCGGCCGCGGCGAGCGCGTTGCCGCGGGCCTCGAGCGCGGCGGCGCCCGCGGGCGCCTTTTCGGCATCCCCCGGGCGGCGGCGTTTTCTTCGGGTCATGGCGGCGCTGTGGGATTTCCCGGATTGCGGAAGCCGCGATTGTCGTCCCCGCCCCCGCCCGGGTCAACGGTAATGGTCTGGATGGGAACTGGCATTTATCTCCGATCGTCACCCCCGCTTTCGCGGGGGTGACGAGTTGAACATGCGGACCCGCCGCGCTTGCCCATCATCGTCATTCCGGGGGCCGCGAAGCGGCAACCCGGAATCCAGGAAGTGTCGGACGTGCCTGGATTCCCGCTTGCGCGGGAATGACGATGGAACATGTGCGACCGTAATCCAGGAAGTGTCGGACGTGCCTGGATTCCCGCTTGCGCGGGAATGACGATGGAACATGTGCGACCGTACTGCATCCCTGGTAACTATGGCGCCAGCCCATCCCTGCCCAAACAAAAACCGGGGCTCCGATGGAGCCCCGGTCGTTGTCTCTGAATGGGCCGTTCGGCCCATGGATCGAGCAGACGTTTAGAAGTTGAATATCGCCTGCAGACCGATCACGTCGATCGAGTCGATCGTCCGGTGCCCGATGCGATTGTTCTCGTAATCGTAGTTGCGGTATATCAGGGTAAGGCTGGCGCCGATGGCGTCGAAGCTCTGCGCCACGTCGATACCCCAGCCCTCGCCCTGATCGCTGCGGACGCCGGCGTGAAGCGACCGGTTGTACATACCGCGGAAGTTGGTGCCGCCGGCCGTGAAGATCTTCGCCTGGTAGCCGGCGGTCACGGCCCACATGAACGGATCGGCGACGGTGGCACTGCTGGGTCTTTCATCGGGACGCGACTCAATGTGGAACGAGGCATTGATGCCGCTCTCGTGCCGCACGGCGATCGAGCCGCCGAGGTCGTAGTCGGTGTTGCCCTTGGCGCTCAGCTCGGAGTAGCCGACGGCGCCGATCAGGTTGAACGCCCCGATCTTGCCGGTGTACCTGGCGCCGATTTCGCCGCCGCCCGCGCCGTCCAACGACACCGCCAGGCCGAAGCCCATGAATGTCGGGGTGTCGTAGCGGATGACGTCGGTGCGGCTGGTGAAGTCGTTCATGGTGATGACGCCGCCGGGGGTGATGCCGGTGAAGCTGCCGGTCGCCGTGGTGCCGGTCTCCAGGAACTGCGCGCCGCCGCCCTGCCAAATGGTGTTCGGCGTCGTACCGCTGATGCCGGCGAGGGTGAATTCGGTGTTGCCGTTGGCCGCCGCGTCGGTCTGGCCGAAGCTGACTCTACCGAATTTCTTGTGGTTGACCCACACGTACTGGTGCCGGATCGACCAGTTGGTCTTGTCGGCGTCGACGTCGTTGCCGCTGACAGCGAACGAGCCGCCGGTGTTCGAGGTCTGGACGTCGAACTCGATCAGCGCGCCGGCCGTCACGTTCTCATTCAGCGTGCCGGACGCCACCCAGCGGATGCGGGTGTTGGGAGTGTTGCCGGTGCTGTTGAACAGCTGCTCGTGCTGGCCGTCGTCGAGGTAGTACATGGCCCTGGCGACCTGGCCCGACACGACCAGCTTGTTCTTGTTGCCGTTGGCGATGTCGGCGCTGGCCGGCGTCGCCACGGGCGCGGCGACCGCGAACAGCGCGGCTGCCGCGACCGACGTTTTGAGGGTGGTTTTGATATTCACTTGGTCTCTCCTTCACCAAATTTTCGTTGCGGGGAAAGCCCCTAAAGAACCTGGAACCCTGTCGGACCATCGCGCCGGCCCCCTGGACTCCAACCTCCTAATCGCCGGTATCTTAGGCCGCGCGCGGTTTTGGCGAAGTTAATTCCGGCGTTTCGAGGGCAATTCGCGCGCCAGTGTGGTAATTTTGCAACGATGCCGCCGCAATGGCGTCCAGCCCCGCACTCCGGCGGTCTTGCCCGTGTGTGAAATCGTTCCGATAATCCTTGACAATAATCCCATATTGTTCTATATACGTTTCCATGCCGCCGTCGCCCGATGGCGTCGCGCCGTGGCGCCGGCGGCCGGTTCTTGGACATCGTGAATAGGACTTGGGGCATCTGCCCATGGCCGGCGGGGCGGCGCGACCGACCCGCCGCATGCGACCGTGAAATGATGAGAAATGATGAGATTCAAAAATTTTTCGGGGCTTGAATCGCGTCGGATCAATTGGTTAGGCGGAAACAGGCGGCCGAAAATGATGAAAAAATGATGAGTTTCGGACGAGTTTTTGATGAGTTTCGGACGAGATTCGGACGAGTTTCGGACGAGTTTCGGACGAGCGCCGACGACCCGCCGACGACACCAATACGCCAACCGAGCGGCCGCAGTTGCATTTCCGCCACACTACGGCGGAGGCCGCAGATTCCCTTGGCTTCAGCGGCTACGGCCGTCGATCTGGCGCTGGCGGTCGCGGATCGCCTGCGGCCACCGGCTCTTGATGAACGCCAGCACCGCCCACGTCTCGGCATCGCTGAGGGTGCCGGCGAACCCCGGCATGGCGCTGGTGAACCCGGGCGGCGCCGTGGGCCCGCCGCCCTGCTTGGTGTAGTCGAACAGCAGCCGGTCGGGATGGTGCCAGGTGTGGCCGGTCTCGTCGTGGGGCGGCGGCTTCAGGGTGCCGTCGGCGTTGCGGGTCCGCCAGTCCGCCTGCCCTTCCAGGTTGACGCCGTGGCACGACGCGCAGTGGGCGCGATAGAGCTGTTCGCCGAGCGCCACCTGCCGGCCGTCGTCGGGGTCGGCGCCGCCCTTCGGCGCCAGGGACTTGTAAAGGCCGAACGAGGCGGCGATGAGGACGACGGCTATGACGCCAGTGCTGACGGCGCGGTTGATTTTCATCGGCGTGGTTCCAATGTCCCGCCGGCTACGGCGGCGGGCGCGACAAGGTCGCCTTGATAAGCCTTCCCGCGGCGGCAAGGTCAACCGTCTTGGCGGCGGCTGGGCTTCCCGGGTTAACAGCCGGGGCGGCCGGGATTATACTGCCGTCCGCACCGCCCGCCTTCGCTCGCTCCGCGAGCTACGGCGGGCCGGCAAAACGAATATCCGGAACGCTTCCAGAGAGGACTTCATGCAGCTCAACGATTCGCGCCTGTTCCGCCAACAATGCTACGTCGCCGGCAAATGGATCGACGCCGACGACGGCAAGACCTTCGCGGTCACCAACCCGGCCACCGGCGAGACGCTGGCGAACGCGCCAAGGCTCGGCCGAGCCGAGACCCGCCGCGCCATCGAGGCCGCCGACGC
>JACPJY010000062.1 GCA_016187325.1 Rhodospirillales bacterium
GGCCGCGAAGGCAAGTTCGTGACCAGCCGCAATTTGCGCGACCGGCTGGCCGAGGAGGTGCTGCACAACGTCGCCCTCAGGGTCGAGCCGACTGACGATCCGAACTGCTTCAAGGTCTCGGGGCGCGGCGAGCTGCACCTTGCGATCCTGGTCGAGACGATGCGCCGCGAGGGCTACGAGTTCGCCATCTCGCGACCGGAGGTGATCCTGAAGACCGTGGCCGGCGAGGTGCGCGAGCCGTGGGAGACGCTGACCCTCGACGTCGAGGCCGCCCACCAGGGCGCGGTGATGGAGCTTCTGGGCGAGCGCCGCGGCGTGCTCAACGACGTCACGCCTGACAACCAGGGCCGGGTGCGCCTCGACGGCGTCATCCCGAGCCGCGGCCTGATCGGCTTCCAATCGCAGTTCATGACCGTCACCTCGGGCACCGGGCTCGCCTATCACACCTTCGACCACTACGGAGAGCGGGTGCAGGGTGCGCTCGCCGCCCGCCTGAACGGGGCGCTGGTGTCGATGGCCGACGGCAAGGCGGTGGCTTATGCCCTCTTCAACCTGCAGGAGCGTGGGGCTCTGTTTGTCGGCCACGGCGACAAGGTCTATGAGGGCATGATCGTCGGCATCAATTCGCGGCCCCAGGACCTGGCGGTCAACCCGATGAAGGGCCGCCAGCTCACCAACATCCGCGCCGCCGCCAACGACGAGAACATCATCTTGACGCCGCCGATCCCGCTGACGCTGGAATTCGCGCTCGGCTTCATCAACGACGACGAGCTGGTTGAGGTGACGCCGCGCTCGATCCGGGTGCGCAAGAAACTGCTGCTCGAGCACCAGCGCCGCAAGGCCTCACGCGTCGCGTGACGACGCGGCAAGACCGGAGACCGCCTCGGTGTCCGACGACCGCCTGAAGGCCGACATCTGGATCATGGCCCACGTGCGGCAGTGCTCGTCGCTTGGCGTGTCGGCGATGGTGGTGCGCCACGGCGACGATCGCGGCGGCTCGTTGATGCTGAAGATCAATCGGCTTGAGAACGGCTGTCGGGTGCTGTCGCAGGCCGTCGACGAGGACGGCAGCCGCGCCTGGCTCGCCGCCTTCAAGGGTGCCGCCGTGCCGGAGGCCGAGGCCGATGCCTATATTGCCCGTGCGATCGGGCGCGACCCGGACCTGTGGGTTGTCGAGATCGAGCACAAGGACGGCTGGCACCCGTTCGGCGGCAGGGAGATCTGAGTTTCGACCGGTTTCTTTAGAAAATTTCAACGGTCGGAACCTATAATCGGGTCAGGCCCGGCGCCCGGTGCCGGCCCGTCAGGGGAGCTGCCGATTGGCGAGGAAAGCATCCACGAAACCCGGCAAGGGGCGTAAGCCCGCAGTCAAGCGATCGGCGGCGACGCCGAAGACCGCGAGCGCGAAGGCGGCAAGCCCAGCGCCGGCCAGGCCGGCCGCCCATCTAGCGCCGAAGGCATTGACCATCACCGGCGACGAACTCAATTGGATTTTCAACCACTTCCGCTCCAACCCGCGGGACATGCTGCGCACGCCCATGGTGTCCGCCTTCCTTGCGGTCAACCGCCTGGGGCGTGTCGGACACGACACCATCTGGCCAGTATCTATTACGTGTTCCGCAACGCCCATGACTTGAAGGTGCTGTCGATCGGGCCGCGCAGCGAGACGGAACTGTTCATGCTTTACGCCGCAGAGTTTCATCCCGACAATGTACGCGGCCTTGACATCGTATCGTACTCCGAGCTAGTCGACCTCGGCGACATGCACCACATGCCATATCCCGACAACAGCTTCGACGTGATCATCCTCGGCTGGGTGCTGGGCTACAGCCACGCCCCGCAAAAGGTGGCGAACGAAGTGATGCGGGTGGCCAAGCCGGGCGCATACGTCGCCATTGGCTGCGAACGGGCGCCGCCCAAAGAACGGCAGAAGCCGAGCAAGTCCGGCATCGTCCTCGAAGGCACCTATTTCGAGAGCACCCAGCAATATGTGGACCTGTTCAAGGACCGTGTCTACGACGTCCCGGTCCGCCACGAAGTGCATCGCAAAATGCAGGACCAGACGTGTCACGTGATGGCTGTCATCGAATTGAAATAGCCTCGTATCCGAGGTAAATAGACCGATGTCCGCAAGCCTATCCCAGCAAGCCAAGATTAAGATCTCCGACACCGACATGCTCGATCCGGGCGGCCTTTACGACCAATGGCACACGTACGCGCGCCAGGCGTTCCAGCGGCGAAAGAGGATGCGCGTCAAGCCGGCGGGCAAGAATGACTTCCGCAACTGCGGCTTTCAGCGGCTGAAGCTGCTCGACCGGAGAACCGCCCAGCGCTGCCTGAAGGCGGCCGAGGTGCTCGCCCGCGACCCGACGCAGTTGAAGGCGGAGCGCGAATATCAGCTGAACCTGAAAATTTTCGACCAAGACACCTGCCTTGAGATCCTTGACGCCGTGTTCGGCGGCGCGCTCGACGGCATCCTCACCGAGCATTTCGGCTGCGAGTACTTCGTCTTCAAGTTCTCGATCGGCATCACCGACCCGACGCCGGAACCGGATATGTCAATGTTGTGGCACATGGACAGCGGCCCGCCAGCATTCGTTAACCTGCTGATCTATCTCAACGGCAGCAAGCAGCACGGCGGCACCACCGAGTTCCTCGATCGCGTGGTGTCGAAGCGGCTCTGGAACGCGGGCTACAACCCGAGGGTCGAGGACCGGCTCGACGATCTCGCCCCGCTCGCCCGCAGGGCCGGCACCAAGTACAAGCCGGTGGTCGAGCCGGTGGGTGCTGGCGAGGGTATGCTGTTTGACGCCCGCTACGTGCTGCACCGCGGTCGGGTGCCAACCAAGGCGCGGCGGTATCTCCTCAGCCTCTGCATCCTGCCGAGCGTCCTGCCGTGGCGGGAAAGTTTCAAGTTGTGGTCGGCGGATCGGCTGAACGCCTTCGACGGTGGTTGGTTGCCCGAGTTTCTGGGGGTGCTGGTGCCGGCCTGCCCGAACTCCGGCCAGTTGCAATTCGCCATGCGCCAAAAATAGAGGACGGCCCGGCTCGGTCGGCACACTGCTTACTGGCGATTGCCAGTTCAGGGCAAACTACCGGCGACATCCTTGTCCGACGACCGCCTGAAGGCCGACATCTGGATCATGGCCCACGTGCGGCAGTGCTCGTCGCTTGGCGTGTCGGCGATGGTGGTGCGCCGCGGCGACGATCGCGGCGGCTCGTTGATGCTGAAGATCAATCGGCTTGAGAACGGCTGTCGGGTGCTGTCGCAGGCCGTCGACGAGGACGGCAGCCGCGCCTGGCTCGCCGCCTTCAAGG
>JACPJY010000070.1 GCA_016187325.1 Rhodospirillales bacterium
GGTGTCCTGGCCATGGGCCGGACAGTAGCGCCGCTTGACGGCCCCGCCAAGCCACGCAACATATGCTAGAGTCGTTTGGACGCGAAACCGTCCACGCCGGGGGATTTGTTCAGGGAGGGAACGATGGCGGCGAAGATGACGCCTGCCGAGGTGACGAAGGCGCTCGAAAGCCTCAACGGCTGGCAGAAGGTCGACGGCCGCGACGCCATCACCAAGACCTACCGGTTCAAGGATTTCAAGCACGCCTTCGCGTTCATGACCAAGGCGGCGCTGAAGGCCGAGCAGATGGACCACCACCCGGAGTGGTTCAACGTCTATTCGACGGTGCAGGTGACGCTGGCCACCCACGACGCCGGCGGCGTCACCGAGAAGGACGTCGCGCTGGCCCGGTTCATGGAAGAGACGGCCTGACGGCCGCGGCCCGGCATTCCATGGCCGACGAGGCGGACGACAGAGGCCCGAAGCCGGGCGACGAGGGGCTGGTCCGCGAGCGCTTCGTGGAGAAGGCGAAACGCACGCTCGGCCGGGTGCCGTTCCTGGAGGAAGCGTCCGCCGCCTACTATTGCGCCCTCGACCCGAAGACCCCAAGGCACGTCAAGGCGGTGCTGATCGGCGCGCTCGCCTACTTCATCATGCCCGTCGACGTGGTGCCGGACTTCCTCGCCGTCTTCGGCTTCACCGACGACGCGGCGGTGTTCTGGGCGGCGTGGCGGACGGTGGCGGCGCACGTCGACGATGGCCACCGCGAACGTGCGCGCCGGCTGGTCGAAAGCCTCAAGGGCGACGTCTGAGGCTCTTGCCGCCGGGGCCGGCGGCGGCTTGTGCGGCTTGGGCGTCGATTCCATACTCGACCAACTCGACCGACGCCGGGGAGGATATCGTTGAACGAGGAAAGCACGCGCCAGCCGTTGTGGACGCCGAGCCCTGAGCGCGTGCGCGCCGCCAATATCACCCGCTTCAAGGACCAGGTGGCCAAGGCGTGGCGGGTCGATCTTCCCGACACCGACGCGCTTTACGAATTCTCGATCGCCGAGCGCGAGAAGTTCTGGCAGAGCGTGCGCGACTTTGCGAGCGTCAAGGCCGCGACCTGGGGCTCCCGCGTGCTGGTCGACGGCGACAAGATGCCCGGCGCCAAATGGTTCCCCGACGCCCGCCTCAACTTCGCCGAAAACCTGCTGCGCCGCCGCGACGACGACGACGCCATCGTATTCCGCGGCGAGGACAGGGTCGGACGCAGGCTTTCCTTCGCCCAGCTTTACGACCGCGTCTCGGTGCTGGCCCGAGCGCTCCGCGCCGCCGGCGTCGGGCCCGGTGATCGGGTGGCGGGGTATCTGCCCAACATGCCGGAGGCGATCGTCGCCATGCTGGCCTCCGTCAGCCTCGGCGCCACGTGGTCGTTGTGCTCGCCCGATTTCGGCGTCGCCGGCGTGCTCGACCGCTTCGGCCAGATCGGACCCAAGATCCTGTTTGCTTCCGACGGCTACCGCTATAACGGCAAGCGTCACGACACGCTCGGCAAGCTCAAGGAGATCGCGGCGGCGCTGCCGACCGTCGTCAGGGTCGTCGTCGCGCCCTACGGCGACCAGTCTGTCGATGCCCGGGCGCTGGCCGCCGCCGTTCCCGGCGCCGTGACGCTGGAGGATTTCTGCCGCGGCTTTGCGCCGGGCGAGATCGAATTCGCCCAGTTGCCGTTTGACCATCCGCTTTACATCCTGTTCTCGTCCGGCACCACGGGGGTGCCGAAGTGCATCGTGCATTCGGCGGGTGGCGCCATCCTGAAGCATGCGACGGAGCAGCCGATCCATTGCGACATCCGCGTGAATGACCGCGTCTTCTTCTTCACCACCTGCGGCTGGATGATGTGGAACTGGCTGGCGGCGGCGCTGGCCTGGGGTGCGACGCTTTTGCTCTACGACGGCTCGCCTACCTATCCGGGCCCCGAGGTTTTGTTCGATTTCGCCGAGGTCGAACGAGCGACTTTGTTCGGCACCTCGGCCAAGTTCATCGACTCGTTGGCCAAGTCGGGTCTCCAGCCGATCAAGACGCACCGGCTCGCGACCGTCCGTACGCTTTGTTCGACCGGATCGCCCCTGGCGCCGGAGGGCTTTGACTTCGTCTATCGCGCCATCAGTAAGGACGTGCATCTGGCGTCGATCTCGGGCGGCACCGACATCTTGGGCTGCTTCTGCGGCGGCGATCCGACCAAGCCGGTTTGGCGGGGCGAGATCCAGGCCCGCATCCTCGGCATGGCAGTCGAGGTGTTCGACGACGAAGGCAAGCCGGTGCGCGGCCGCAAGGGCGAGCTGGTGTGCACCAAGCCGTTCCCGTCGATGCCGCTCGGCTTTTGGGGGGATCAGGACGGCAGCCGCTACAAGGCCGCCTACTTCGAGGCGTTTCCGAACGTCTGGACCCACGGCGACTACGTGGAGATCACCGAGCACGGCGGGCTGATCATCTACGGTCGCTCGGACGCGACGCTCAATCCGGGTGGCGTGCGCATCGGCACCGCCGAGATCTACCGTCAGGTCGAGAAACTTTCCGAGGTGCGGGAAGCCATCGTCGTCGGTCAGGACTGGCGGAACGACGTGCGGGTGGTGCTGTTCGTGGTCCTCAAAGAAGGCCTTGTGCTGGAGCCGGCGCTGGCGGAAAAGATCAAGGCCCAGGTGCGGCGCAACTGCACGCCCCGGCACGTGCCGGCGGTGATCGTGCAGGTCGCCGACATCCCGCGCACCAAGTCGGGCAAGATCACCGAGCTTGCGGTGCGCGACGTGATCCACGGGCGGGCGGTGAAGAACGTGGAAGCGTTGGCCAACCCGGAGGCGCTGGATCTCTACAAGGACCTGCCGCAGCTCAAGGCGTGAGCACCAGCCGCGCCATGCATATCGCGAATGTCTGGCAGGCGCGAACGGGGGAATGCCACCGCCTCAAGGAACTGGACGCACCCCTACCACGCAACGTAGGGTTGGCCGCCGCCGACATCGAACGCGAAGCGGCACGGCCGTTCCGGCGGGCCTGAGGCCCAAGGGGGCGCCGCGAAAGTCAACAACGACGGATGAACCCGATGAGCGACTACCTGCGCCGCAACGCCTGGCTGGTGATTCTGGCCGGCTTCCTGGTCTCCAGCCTTTCCATGGGCATCCGGCAGAACTTGGGGCTGTTCCTGCCGCCGATGACCGTCGATCTGAAGCTCGGGCGCGAGGCGTTCGCGTTCGCGATGGCGCTGCAAAACATCCTTTGGGGCGTGTTCACGCCGTTGATCGGCGTCGTCGCCGACAAGTGGGGCTCGGGCAAGATGATCGCGCTCGGCGCCGTCGTCTACGCGTCAGGCCTTGCGGTAATGGCCAATGCCGATGGCTCGGCCGACCTCAACCTCGGCGGCGGGTTGCTGATGGGCATGGCCCAGGCCGCCACCGGCTTCGCCGTCGTCCTCGGCGCCGTCGCCCGCCGCGTGCCGGCCCACAGGCGCAGCCTGGCGCTCGGCATCGCCAGCGCCGGCGGCTCGTTCGGGCAGTTCTACATGGCGCCGGTGAGCCAGGGCCTGATCGGCGCCGTCGGCTGGGGAACGGCGCTGCTCTACATCGCCGCGCTGGCCACCGTGATGTCGGTGCTGGCGGCGGCGCTCACCGGCAAGGCTTCCGACGTCACCGAGGGCGACGCCCGCCAGACCGTCGGCGAGGCGGTGCGCGAGGCCGGCCGGCATTCGGGTTACCTCTATCTCACCGCCGGGTTCTTCGTCTGCGGCTTCCAGATCTCGTTCGTCGCCGTGCACCTGCCGGCGTTCCTGCAGGATTCGGGCTTCGGGCTCGACACCGGCGCGATCGCGATCGCGCTCATCGGCCTGTTCAACATCGTCGGCACCTACGGCGCCGGTGCGCTCGGCGGGCGGTACTCGAAGAAATACCTGTTGAGCAGCCTCTACTTCATGCGCGCGCTGGTGATCGCGGTGTTCCTGGTGATGCCGAAGACCGAGATGGCGGTGCTGGTGTTCGCCTCGGCCCTCGGGATCTTGTGGCTGGGCACGGTGCCGCTGACCTCCGGCCTGGTCGGCCAGATCTTCGGCGTGCGCTACATGTCGACGCTGTTCGGCATCGTCTTCCTGAGCCACCAGCTCGGCAGCTTCATCGGCGTTTGGTGGGGCGGGGTCGCCTTCGACACCACCGGCTCCTACGACCAGGTGTGGGTGGCCTCGATCGTGCTCGGGATCGCCGCCGGTCTGTTGCACCTGCCGATCACCGAGGTGCCGCTGCGGCCGTTGCCGCAGGAGACCTGAGCGAAGGGAGGCGGCCGTTGCGCGGCTATTTCAGCATCGGCGTCGAGAACATCTCCAAGGCGATGAACGTCGGCAGCCTGTTCCGCACCGCCAACGCCTTCGGCGCCAGCTTCGTGTTCACCATCGCCGCCGCCTACCGGGTACGCGAAGGCGGTAAGGCCGACACCTCGGACGCGCCCGGCCACGTGCCGTTCTACAGCTTCCCCAACGTCGCCTCGCTGCTGCTGCCGAAGGGCTGCCGGCTGGTCGGCGTCGAGATCACCGACGACGCCGTCGATCTCCCGAGCTTCCGCCATCCGGCGCAGGCCGCCTACGTGCTCGGCCCGGAGCGCGGCAGCCTCAGCGCAGCGCTCGCCAAGCGCTGCGACTACGTGGTGAAGATCCCGACCCGCTTCGCGCTCAACGTCGGCATCGCCGGGGCCATCGTCATGTACGACCGCCTCGCCAGCCTCGGCCGCTACGCGCGGCGGCCGGAACGCCCGGGCGGGCCGAGCGAGCCGCTGCCCAAGCACGTGTTCGGCGGGCCCAAGATCAGAAGCAAGATGGAGAAGTTCCGCCAGGCACCGCCGGCGGACGAATAAAGTTTGCAACGGTCTATCTGCTTAGCTTTTTACTTATCCCTTTGAATTCCGTGGCCACTTTCGACAACAGATTTTAACTTATCTTGATCGCTGTTTTAGTCGTGCCGGAATTGTTTCCATCGTTAGTGGACCGGTCATTGGGTGCCAGCCCCAACTTAACTCGGAATCCACGTATTGCCGCGCTATCAACCAACAAAGACTAGAAAGCGGCAGAAAATAAATCTTTATGCCATCAATCGTTTCTTGTCGGCTTCTTGTCTTTGTTGAAACAGTAAGCTGATCAAGTTTATTTCTTTGACAAAACCTTATTGTGGCCCGCAACTCCTGAAACGGTTTTTCCAGAGCGCGATCGCTCCACTTAATTTCGATCGCAAATGCACTCTTTTGCGTAACAGGGTCCAACCCGACGAGATCCACCTCCCCTTTCTTCCAACGTGCATAATGCAGGTCTCGAAACAGATGGCTGTGAGCGTATTGGCTTACGATAGCTGTCTCCGCCAATTTTCCGATCGCGGGATCTTCGTTTTGAACTTTTCCGAATAGGGCTGATCGAAAACTCGGATTCGCGAGATAAACTTTAAATTGACTTTGCTTTTTGAACCGACGGGCATTTCGATCTACCCGATAGATTCGTCGAATTAGGAATGCGGCTTCCAGATATTCCAAGTACTTTTTTATAGTGTTCTTCGCAACTTGGGAACTTTTGGAAAGTTCGTCGACGCTTACCTCTTGTCCAGTGTTGTACGCTATAGTCGTAAAAAGCCTATTTAATTCTTGCGTATCGCTTATGCCGTAAAGGCTAGGCAAATCTCTCAAAAGAACCTTATCGATAATATCGTCCGCGACGTAACGATCCATACTCTCGCGAACTTCCTTCTTAAAAACTGATTCGGGGAATCCACCAAAATTTAAATAATCGATGAACGCGGTATTTAATTTGTTGACGTCTCCTATATCCAAGACTGACCCATCAGCCTCCTCGATGAATTTTGGTTCCGCAATTCCTTGGAATTTTAAAAATTCCGTAAATGTTAGCGTTGGCAAAATAAAATCTGTAAATCGTCCCGCGCCCGATTCTAAGCTCTTGAGTTTAAGAGCAGCCGCTGCGGAGCCGGAAACTAAGAAGCGAATATGAGGGTATGAGTCGACTAACGACTTTAAGTGACGTTCCCAATCTTTCTGGTATTGAATCTCATCAAAAAAGACGTGCAATTTAGTTTTTCTTTTATGCCGATGAGTCTCTTGGAAAAGTCGGACGATCTGTTCTAACGCCGTCCCCGTATAGACCGGAGTATCGACCGACACATATAAAATCCGAGTTGCGGAAATTTTCTTATCAAGAAGATGTTGTATGGCTTGGTGGATCATCACCGTCTTACCCACCCGTCTTGGCCCCATCAATACAACGGCACGTTCCACTCTGGACTCGGCGACCAATTGGACGAATCCCTCGAAATACGCGCGCCGCGGCCAGTTACGAAATCGGGCGTCCACTTCGCCGCTTTCCCACCACGGATTGTCGAAGGCGAGACGCTTTTTTATTTCAGGATCAGTGATTTGATGCATTGTTGCAGTTATAATCAATCTATTGATCGAAATATAACATAAACTTCTATTTCAGTCAAATGTTTGATTATATGTTAAAAGCGGTGGTAGCCAATGGGTTGCCAGTCAATCGTTCCAATCCCGCGCCATGCGCACGATGCCGACCGGGATGCCAGCGGCGTTGACCACCGGCGCTTCCAAAAAAGGCTTCGCCAGCCCGTCCGGCAGCACGCCCAGCAGATTGAGGATCGCCGCCATCGCCACCTCGGCGGCGCGCTTGGCGCCGTCGTCGACCTTCAGCGCCACGCCGA
>JACPJY010000071.1 GCA_016187325.1 Rhodospirillales bacterium
CCGCCTTCGCGGGGACGGGATTTGGCCAGGAAAAGTCAGTGATCCGGAATCCAGGGCCGCCGCACCGCGCACCGCCATTCTGGATTCCGGATCGCAAGGCTCGCGAGCCGAAAACCCGCGGTTTTCGGGCTCGCCTAACGTCCGGAATGACGATCACTCTCGGTAATGAGTCCACGACTATGGCGCCGATCCTCAGTAGGCGGACGGCGCGGTCTTCTTGCGCCTGACCTGGTGGCGGATCGGCTTCAGGGTCTTGAGATAGACGATGATCGCCCGCCGGTCGGCGTCGGTCAGCTTGCTGGTGACTTCGTCGACGACCTCGCCCATCTGGCCGCCGACGTAGTCGGCGTGGGGGAGCAGGCCGCTCTCCAGTACGTTCAAGATGTCGGTGTCGGACCAGCGGCCGATGCCGGTCTCGCCGTCGGGCGTGATGTTGGGGATGATGCCGCCTTCGGGGCCGGAGTCGGTGCCGGCGAGCTCCATGTCCTGCTTCTTGCCGCCGAGCGCGTCGCGCGGCGTGTGGCATTCGCCGCAGTGGCCGAGCGCCCGTACCAGATAAGCGCCGCGGTTCCATTGGTCGGTCTTCGCCGCGTCCGGACGATAAGGGCCGGGCGTGAAGTAGAGCGCCTTCCATACCGACACCAGGGCCCGCCAGCCGAACGGCGGGGAGAGATCATGCGGCTTGTTGGGCTGGGCTACCGCCGGCAGGGTGAACAGATAGGCCTTGAGATCCAGCATGTCGTCGTCCGTCATCGACGTGTAGGAGGGATAGGGGAAAGACGGGAAGTAATGGGCGCCGTCGGGGCGAACCCCTTGGCGCAGCGCGCGGACGAAATCGGCGTCCGACCAGCGGCCGATGCCGGTCTCGTTGTCCGGCGTGATGTTGGGGCTGAAAAAGACGCCGAACGGCGTCTTCAGCGCGCGCTGAAAAAGACGCCGAACGGCGTCTTCAGGGCGCGGCCGCCGGCCAGTGGCTGGCCCTTGCTTTTCTTGTCGGTGTGGCAGGCGACGCAGCCGCCGGCGGCGAGCAGGTATTCGCCGCGGGCCGGATCGGAGTCGCCCGCGGACGCCGACGGCGGCGCCACCAGCGCCGCCGTCGCCACGATCAGGACCGCTCCCTGGATCGGGAAAATTCCGGAAAAAAAACTTCCGCGCCTGCGGCCGCGAACATCCACCGCCGGACTACTTCACCTCTTCGCCGCGGAAAGGCTTGTGGCAGGCGCCGCAGCCGTTCTTGCCGGTTTCGGCGAACTGCTTCTTGATCGCTTCCTTGTCGCCGCCGGCCGCAGCCTTGGACAGCTTCGCCGCCTCGTCGCCGAGGGCCTTGGCTGTCTTCTCGAATCCGGCCCAGTCCTGCCAAATCTTCGCCTCCGCCCGCGTCTTCTTGGGGTCGACGTCGGGCCGCCCGGTGCCCTTAACGAACAATGGCGCGATCTTCGGCGCCGCGGCGGCCAATGCGTCGGCCGCCTTCTTCACGTCCGCCGCCGAGCCCTTGTTCTTCTCGATGAAATCCTTGACGACGCCGAAATTCTTGCCGACGACGTTCTTCATCAGGTCCTTGCGCTTGTCGATCACCGACATGTCGGCGGCCGTCGCGGCGCCGTTAGCGGCCACGAATCCGACGGCCAAGAAACCGGCCGCGAGACCGGCAGCGAGTAGTTTCGTGGTAGTGTTCATCGAGAACCTCCCGAATGGTTGATATTCTTATAAACAGCGCCGATGCCGGATTATTCCCCGCATCGCCGGCCACCTGTCCATGGCCGGACCCGGGCCCCGCGGCCCCGATCCGGCGGCGCACGAATCTACTTATTCCGGTCGATTTTGCTATATAAATCTCCGATACCGGGGACCCTTAGGTATTTTCCGTTATCGGTTGGGTGGCTGCCATGGCCGGACCGTCGTCGCTCTGCGTTTTCTGCGGCTCCAGGACCGGCGCCGACCCGGCGCACGCGGCCGCGGCGCGCCGTCTCGGCCAACTGATGGCGGAAAGAGGCGTCCGGCTGGTGTTCGGCGGCGGCCGCATCGGCCTGATGGGGGTGCTGGCCGACGCGGTGATCGCCGGCGGCGGCAAGGCCATCGGCGTGATCCCGGATTTCCTGATGGAGCTCGAGGTCGAGCACAAAGGCGTCGACGAGATCATCGTCACCTCCTCCATGCACGAGCGCAAGACGCGCATGTTCGAGCTCGCCGACGGCTTCGTGGTGCTGGCCGGCGGCCTCGGCACGCTCGACGAGACGCTCGAGATCATCACCTGGAAGCAGCTGCAGATCCACGCCAAGCCGGTGGTCGTGATCAACACCGGCGGCTACTGGTCGGCGCTGCAGGACCTGTTCCGCCACGCCATCGCCGCCGGCTTCGCGCACTCGGGCGTCATGGAGCTGTTCACCGTCGTCGACACCCCCGACGAGGTGTTCGCGGCGCTTGAAAGGGCGCCGAAGCCGGACCGGCGCGTGCTCACTGACCACCTTTAATGCCGCCAATCCCGCCGCCCCTTGCCAAGATTTGCGGCGGCCCCTAGGGTGCGGGGGAATTCCGTACCGCGAACGCCCACTCCTGGGAGCGACTCCCCATGCCCAAGATCAAGGTCAAGAACCCCATCGTCGAGCTCGACGGCGACGAGATGACGCGCATCATCTGGGCGTTCATCAAGCAGAAGCTGATCCTGCCGTACCTGGATATCGACCTGAAATACTACGACCTGTCGGTCACCAAGCGCGACGAAACCGAGGACCAGATCACCGTCGACGCCGCCAACGCGATCAAGGAGCACGGGGTCGGCGTGAAGTGCGCGACGATCACGCCCGACGAGGCGCGGGTCAAGGAATTCAACCTCAAGCAGATGTGGCGCTCGCCCAACGGCACGCTGCGCAACATCATCGGCGGCACCATCTTCCGCCAGCCGATCATCTGCAGGAACGTGCCCAGGCTGGTGCCGGGCTGGACCAAGCCGATCGTCATCGGCCGTCACGCGTTCGGCGACCAGTACCGGGCCACCGATATCATCGTGCCGGGCAAGGGCACGCTGACGCTGCGCTTCCAGCCCGAGGGCGGCGGCAAGGTGATCGAGCGCGAGGTGTTCAAGTTCAAGGACGCAGGCGTGGCGCTCGCCATGTACAACCTCGACGACTCGATCCGCGGCTTCGCGCGCTCGTGCTTCAACTACGCGCTCGGGGTGAAATGGCCGCTTTATCTGTCGACCAAGAACACCATCCTCAAAACCTACGACGGCCGCTTCAAGGACATCTTCCAGGAAATCTACGACAAGGAGTTCAAGGACAAGTACAAGGCCGCCGGCATCACCTACGAGCACCGGCTGATCGACGACATGGTGGCCTCCGCCCTGAAGTGGGAAGGCGCGTTCGTGTGGGCGTGCAAGAACTACGACGGCGACGTGCAGTCGGACACCATCGCCCAGGGCTTCGGCTCGCTCGGGCTGATGACCTCGGTGCTGCTGACGCCGGACGGCAAGACCGTCGAGGCCGAGGCCGCCCACGGCACGGTGACGCGGCATTACCGCGAACACCAGAAGGGCAAGGAAACCTCGACCAACCCGATCGCCTCGATCTTCGCCTGGACGCGCGGCATCGCCTACCGCGGCCAGTTCGACGGCACGCCCGCGGTGGTCAAGTTCGCCGAGACCCTCGAGAAGGTGTGCGTGGAGACGGTCGAGGCCGGCTTCATGACCAAGGACCTGGCGCTGCTGATCGGCCCCGACCAGACCTGGCTCAACACCCAGGCCTTCCTCGACAAGTTGGACCAAAACCTGAAGAAGGCGATGGGGTAGGTTTGCCGCCGGCGTTTAGGCGCCAACCTCGACCGACGGTATGGCCCATACCGCGTGGCGGCGGATGAGCCTTTCTCCGAATTCGAATTCAAGATCAGACCGCGTCCTTCGCGTCGGTTCGAACGCCGAGTTGCTCACACGTCGCTTCAAACGACAAAGCCTGAATTCCTGTCAGGATCGTCAAGTACCCCGTGTACTTTTTGAAAATTTCCGGATGTTCCCAATGCCGGATTGCGCAGAAGACGCGATTATGAGGCTCCATCTCGGTTGACCACTTCGGTTGAAAGACAAGTTCCCCTCGTTTCTCTGAATCCGGATCGCGAATGGCCATCGATAACGAGGACGCGCCTCTATGAAAATGTATTCGGACCCGTTTCCGCTCGTCTTTCGTCAAGCGATCAAGGAAATCCCGCAATTCATTCAGGGTTTGAATGTACTCTGTTTTTGTTTCGTCTTCGGGATGGGGCGAAATCGCCATCAACGCATCAATTGTCGTCATTATTAAGGTCAATCGGAGGCTTTTGTTTTTCTTAATGATTTTTTCCAAATGCTCGATATTTCTTTGATCGGAGAATGGCGTTCTCAGATTCTGGCCGATCAAAAAAAGCTTTTCCGATTTCGCGTCCAGGAATTTTCGAAAAGCGTACCGACTATGTTCAATCCCAGTGCCAACAACGGCCTTCTTTTCGCGATCAATAATGTATTCCAAGTCGCCGAATATTGAGCGGATCACGATGAAGACAAGCAAGAACACCCCAACGGTCTGAGCCTGCAGTATCCAATCCTCTGGATTTTTCATGAATGCCTGTAACGGCTTCTGGAATACGATAAATAGGCCCACCAAACCGAGAACCGAGACTAAAATGGAAATGAACGAGAAGATCGGATTTTTCAGCGACAGATGACGGATTATGCGCGTAAACATTTAATCCTCCCGTATGCCACGCCGGGCCGATTCCGGAACCCGTTCGGGTGATCTATTTTCCTAATATTTAACCGATACTGCGCAGGTAATAATAACAAAGGTCGTCCGGCAGCGTGCCGGAACAATCCTTGCGGGAACTCAAACGAGCATAACCGTGAGCCGCCGCTGGCGTCTAGGCGCCAAGCACCGGCTTGAGCGCCGTCAACACTGCCTCGGCGTCGGCGTCGCGACGCACCGTCGCCAGGGGCAACCCCGGCAGGAAACGCTTCAGCGTCGCCACGGTATCGGCGAGCGGCACCGTGCTCGCCTCGGATTCGTCGACGACGACGCCGGCGATCGTTATGCCGCGGGCCTCGACCGCCGCGACGGCGGTCAGCGCGTGGCTGATGGCCCCTAAGTAGGAGCCGACGACGATCAGCGCCGGCGCGGGGTCTGGGGCGGGCTCGGAAAGGGCGGCGATCCAGTCGAGCACCGTATGCCGGTCGTCGAGAGTTACCATGACGCCGCCGACGCCCTCGATCAGCAACAGGTCGCCGTCGCCCCGTTGCGCGTCGCGGCAGAACCGGACGAGGGCGTCGAAATCGAGGCTGCGGCCCTCGCGGCGGGCCGCCATGTCGGGGGCGAGGGGGGCCTCGAAGCGCCACGGGGATGCCGCCACGATGGCGTCGCGGGTCGGCTCGCGGCCGATGCTCTTCAAAAGGACCGCGGTATCGCTGTCGGCGGCCGTTTCCCACGCGAAGCCGCTGATCACCGGCTTCACGACCGCCACCGACTTGCCGGCGGCGGTCAGCGCGCGCGCGAACGCGGCGGCGACGAAAGTCTTGCCGACGGCGGTGCCGCTGGCGGTGACGAACAATGTCCTCACGCCGCCTCGGTCAGGATGCGCGCGCGGATGACGTCGGCCAGCCGCCGCACGTCGGCGTCGTCGTGGGCGGCGGTGAAGGTGACGCGCAGCCGCGCCGTGCCCGCCGGCACGGTCGGCGGCCGGATGGCGATGACCAGGAAGCCTTCGTCCTCGAGCAGCCGCGAGGCGGCAAGGGTGCGCGTCTCGCCGCCGAGCACGATCGGCACGATCGGGCTTTGCGCCTCGGGGAGCCCCAGCGCGCGGGTGAAGGCGCGCGCCTTGGCGAGCGGCAGCGCCGCGTAATCGGGGTCGCGCTCGATCAGCTCGATGGCGGCGATGGCGGCGGCGACGGAAGCCGGCGGCAGGCCGGTGGAATAGATGAAGGTGCGCGAGCGGGTGCGGATCAGGTCGATCACCGAACGGCCTGCGCACAGGTAGCCGCCGTAGCCGCCGATGGCCTTCGACAGGGTACCCATCTGCAGCGGCACCCGATGCGCACCGCCGTCGACGAAGCTGGAGCCGCGGCCGCCGCCGATGACGCCGATGCCGTGGGCGTCGTCGGTCATCAGCCAGGCGTCGAACGCGTCGGCCGCGTCGGCGAGCGCGGCGATCGGCGCCAGGTCGCCGTCCATGGAGAACACGCCGTCGGTGACGATCAGGGCGCGCGGGTGGCGGGCGCGGTGGGTCGCGAGGATCTCGCGCAGGTGGCCGATGTCGTTGTGGCGGAATACGTGCAGCGCCGCCTTGGTCAGCCGCGAGCCGGCGAAGATGCAGGCGTGGCTGAGCTCGTCGACGGCCACCATGTCGTCGGCGCCGACGAGCGCCGGGATGATGCCGGTGTTGGCGAGATAGCCGGAGCCGAACACGCACGCGGCCTCCGCGCCCTTCAGCCTGGCCAGCTTCTCCTCCAGCGTCTTGAACAGCGGATGATTGCCGGTGACCAGCCGCGAGGCGCCGGCGCCGACGCCGTATCTCTCGGTCGCCGCGATGGCGGCGCGCTTGATCTCCGGGTGCTGGCTGAGGTTGAGGTAGTCGTTGCAGGAGAACGAGATCAGCCGCCGGCCGCCCCGCATCACCTTGATCGGCCCGACGCGCTCGGTCTCGGCAAGCACGCGACGCAGGTTGCGCTGCTCGAGCGCCTTGAGCTTGCCATCGACGAATTGGTCGAGCGATCGGGACACCTCACGCCTCCCGG
>JACPJY010000072.1 GCA_016187325.1 Rhodospirillales bacterium
CGCCAAGTTCGCCTCCGAAAAGCGGATGTTCGGCGGCATCACGTTCATGGTCAACGGCAACATGCTGTGCTGCGTCTCGAAGCGGGGATTGATGGCGCGTGTCGGCGCCGTCGTAGAGCCCGAGGCGCTGGCCCGGCCGTTCGCGAGCCCTTGCCTTGGCAGCGGCCGCCGGATGGCCGGGTTCATCATCGTCGCGCCGTCGGGAGTCGCCGACGCCGACGGACTCAACTATTGGCTGGCCCTGGCGCGGACCTACGTCGAAGCCTTGCCCCCGAAACGCAAGCGGGCAAAAAAGGTGGCGGCGAAAAAACGCCGCCACTGAGCCGTCACGAGCCGTTGCCTAGTCGAGCTGTAGCAACGATGCCTTCAAATAGGCCGTCTCTGGCACCGCCGGATGAATGGGGTGGTCCCGGGCGGCGCCGCTGGCGAGCAGCACGCGGCCCGTGCGATCGGCGTCAGCGAGGCCGCGCGCCAGTTGCGCGTCGAAGGTGGTGCGCTCCAGGTTGTGCGAGCACGACGCCATGAACAGCAGGCCGCCGTCGGCGACTAGCGCTGCGGCCAGGCGGATCAGCTTGCGGTAGCCGCGCGTCCCCGCCGCCAGGTCTTTCCGCGATTTCACGAACGCCGGCGGGTCGGCGACGACGACGTCGAAGCGCTCGAGCGCCTGGGCCAGGCGCTCGAGCTCGGCGAACGACTCGGCCTTCGCGAAGCGGCATGTATTCGTGACGCCGTTGAGCCGCGCCGCGAGTTGCGCCAGTTCCAGCGCCGGCCCCGAGCTGTCGACGGCGATGACTTCCCGCGCGCCGGCACGCGCGCAGGCGATCGCGAACCCGCCGGTATGAGCGTAGACGTCAAGGACGCGGACGCCCGACGCGAACTTAGCGACGCGGGCGCGGTTGTCGCGCTGGTCGTAGAACCAGCCGGTCTTCTGCCCGGCGACCAGATCGGCGAGATAGCGGGCGCCGTTCTCCTCGAGCTCGATCGGGCCGTCGACGGCACCCTTGGCGATCCGCACCTCCTCGGCCAGCCCTTCCAGCCGGCGCACGCCGGGGTCGTTGCGCAGCACCACCACGGACGGGGCGAGCACGGCGTCGAGCGCCGGCAGCAGCACTGGCAGCAGGCGATCCATGCCGGCGGTGTTGACCTGTACCACCAACCGTCCGCCGTATCGGTCGACGACCAGACCGGGAAGGCCGTCGGCCTCGGCGTGGATCAGCCGGTAGTGCCCGCCGGGATAGAGCCGCTCGCGCAGCTTCAAGGCGGCGCCGAGCTTGCGTTCGAAAAACGCGGTGTCGATAGCGGCCCCCGGATCGCGGTCGAGGATGCGGGCGGCAATCAGCGGGCGCGGGTTGAACATGGCGAGGCCGAGCGCGGCGCCGTTCGCCGCCTCGAGCCTGACCAGAGTGCCGGGCTCCAGCTTCTTCGCCGCCGCGTCCATGACGATCTCGTTCGAATAGACCCACGGATGGCCACCGCGGACGCGCTTGTGGCGGCCGGCGAGTAGGCGGACGATGGGTCTGGTGTCGGGGGCGGTCATGGCGCGGTCTCGCGGCTTTAAGATGTCTCGGGCGACGGCGATGATGCACCGGGGCGGGCGCCTTGGCCAGCGGCGGCGCATCCCCTTCCCGCCGCCGCCGGTTGCTTGTATGGTTTGCGCCCCGACCAACCAGTCCTTAGGGATTCCCGCCATGAGCAAGCTGACGTTGGACCAGGCGCGCCGCATCATCGACGGCGCCTTCAAGAAGGCGAAGGAGGCGGGCCTGATGCCGCTGACGGTCGTGGTGCTCGACGCCGGCGGTCACCCGGTGGCGATGATGCGCCAGGACGGCAGTGGCATCCTCAGGGCCGAGATCGCCGGCGGCAAGGCCTACGGCGCGCTCGGCTTCGGCGTCGGGTCGCGCGAGCTCAGGGAGAAGAACCCGCAGTTCCTGGCCGCCGTCGCCGCCGCCTCCGGCGGCCGCATGGTGCCGGCGCCGGGCGGCGTGCTGGTGCGCGATGCGAAATCGGGCGACGTCATCGGCGCCGTCGGCATCTCCGGCGACACCGGCGACAACGACGAGGCGTGCGCCGTCGCCGGCATCGCCGTGGCCGGACTGAAGGCCGACACCGGCGGCAAATGAGCCGCAAGGTCAGGGTCATACGCTCCATCGAAAATTCGTCGGGCGACCGTTGCGTCGATCTGTTCGAGCGCTCCGACGGCCGCTTCGGCTTCGAGGAATGCCGCCGCGACGTCGAGGACCCGCGGGGTTGGTTCCCGATCGGTACGTTCGGCGACGACGCCTTCGAGACTGCCGACGCCGCGCTGGAGGCGGCCAAGCGCGCGGTCCCCTGGCTCCGCCAGCCGACGGAGAAATAGGCAGTGGCAACCCCGTGCTTACCGCGGCCGGTCGCCGGCGAGCGTGATGCGGTGCATGCGCCGCCGGTAACCATGATAGTCGTTGATCGGGTTGTGCTGGGCGGCGCGGTTGTCCCAGAAGGCGAGCGAGCCGACCTGCCAGCGGAAGCGGCAGGTGAACTCAGGTTTCGTCTGGTGGCCGTACAGAAAGGCGAGCAGGCTGGCGCTCTCGTCGGCGGTCATGCCCTCGATACGCACCGTGTGGGCGCGGTTGACATAAAGCGCCTTCCTGCCGGTTTCCGGATGGGTGCGCACCACTGGGTGCGCCGCCTCGAACACCTGGCCCTTGGCCTTGCCCGGGTTGGAGGCGATGCGGTCCTCGCGGGTACGGGTGACGTCGGCCATGTCGGAGCTGTTGACCGCCCTCAGGCCGGAGAGCAGCTTCTTCATACCGTCGGAGAGCGCATCGAAGGCCGCGTACATATTTGCGAACAACGTGTCGCCGCCGACCGGCGGCACCTCGAGGGCGAGCAGCATCGAGGCCATCGGCGGCTCGTCCAGGTACGTGGTGTCGGAATGCCAGACGCCGCCGAAGTTGACGCGCTCGTGCTCGAGCTTCTTGACCTCGATCACCTCGGGCTCGCCGGGCAGGCCGTCGACGAACGGGTAACGCGCCAGCTTGCCGAACCGTCGCCCGAAGGCGGCGAGCTCGGCCGGCGTAAGAGTCTGGTCTCGGAAAAACACCACCAAGTGGTCGAGTAGCGCCCGGTGGACGAAAGCGACGCCGTCGTCGTCGAGGTCGCGGGCGAGATCGAGCCCGTGGATCTCGGCGCCGAGCGCGCCGGCGATTCGTTCGACCGTCGGTTTTGCCATCGGGTGCGATCCGGCCGTTGCCTGGGTTACGGCCGTCAGGCTTAGCCCACGCCGCCGTCTACAATCAAGGGGGCCCGGGCCGGCCGTCAACGGGCCGGCCGACAGCGCGGGCGGCAGGGGCTCCCGGGCCGGACGGATCGGCCGAAATGCTAGCTGCGGCGGCCGTGACATGGGATCATGCGCCTTGGCGGAGCCGCCTTGCGTCGTCGTTCCCGGGGCCGCAGATTAACCTCGCGGAACCGCATACACACGATACTCGCCGGTTCGGGCCATGGCCGCTCGATGCCGGGAAAAACCAAGGCGGATCGATGACCGGAAAGACAGTGGCGAAATGACGACGGGCAGCACGCACCGGAAAAAGAGAAGCCGGCGGAAACGCGGCGTCTGGAACGGGCTTGCCCGCCTGACCCGCTTCAGGCTGGTGATCCCCATCCTGCGCAGCAAGCATCCACCCGAATACACAGCGCGCGGGGTGCTGGTCGGGATGGCCTGGGCGTTGACGCCGCTGGTCGGCATCCAGATGTATCTCGTATTCATGACCTGGCTGATCACCCGCAAGCTGTTCAACTGGGATTTCAGCCTGATCGTCGGACTGGCATGGACCTGGACCACCAACGTCTTCACCATGCTGCCCACCTATTACGTCTTCTACCTCACCGGTCAGGTGCTGCTCGGCAACTGGAATGACATATCGGGCTACAACAGCTTCGTCGAAACCTACCTCAGGACCTTCGAGGACGGCCTGTCGACCTGGGAAACGGTGCAGACGTACGCGGTGATGATCGTCAAGGACTGGGGCGTGGCGATGGCGGTCGGATCGTTGCCGTGGGCGGCAATAGGCGGCTGGCTCGGGTACCGCTTCGGCCTGATGTACGCGCTGCGCCGCGCCGCGCGCCTGCAACAAAAGCGCCGTCACCATCGGCACGCCTCGCCGACGGTACCGCACCTGCACTCGCAACGCGCCGGCAATTAAGGCCACGCGACCGCAGCGATTAGCGCTTCATGCGGACGGCGATGATGGCGACGTCGCCGGAAATCGTGAACGCCGACTCCTGGAAATCAGGCGCGCTCAGGATCACCACCGGGTCGTTGCTGAAGCCATAGTCCTCCAGCGGCAGGCCGAGGAATCCTTGGTCGAACTTGCGGTTGCCGTTTTCGTCGTGAAAGGCGGCGACGGCGTAGGCACCTGGCGTAAGGCCGGCAAACGTCACGTCGAGCGTCGGCGCTTGCGCCTTCACCACCTGCTCCCGCAACATGCCCGTGCTCTTCGGGAACGTCTCCGGCCGATCGTAGACGGAGACGTGCACGTTGCCGGCATCCGAGTCCAATCCGGTGATGGTGACGAGGAGGTCGGTGGCGAGCGCCGCGGCCGGCGCCGACAGCGCCGCAACGGCTAGCGCGGCGGCGAGGCGGCGGCGCGCTAGTCGCCGGCGCAACGGCTTGCGGTTCAGTCCGGTCATCGCCGGTTTCTTAGTGGCTGCGCGCGCCGCCGGCAAGGCCGCGGCGGTTACAGCGCGGTCGCCAGCACAGTCCACACGACGATGGCAAGCCGCGCCAGCCCGGCCCATGGCGGCGGGCCTAGCCAGCGCCCGGCGCTCCGCCAGACGCCGAGGGCGACCAGCAGGTTGTAGGGCAACGGCAGCAGGAATAGGACGACCGCCAGCCACGGCGCGCCGCCAGCCGCCAGCACGGCGAACGCGGCGAACGAGGCGAAGCCGTTGACGAACAGTCCGTAGACGATGCCGTAGCGCCAGAACGCCAGCGGCAGCGGCACCTCTCCCGCCGCCAGCGCCGGCGCCCATGCCACGATGCCGCCAAAGACCTTCATCCGCCGATTGTCGTCCCTCCCGGCCGGCCGTGGAAGAGGGCTTGGCGGACGGCGCCGGCGGCACCGTCCGGTAGGCGCTGGCCCGGGTCGGCCGAGATTCCTATCGTCGGAACCGCGAATTCGGCTTAGGCTCCCGCACTTTTTCCATGGGAGGCTCCAATGTCGATCAGGTCGTTCCGTTTCGTCGCCGCGTTGGCAGCGGCAATGGTCGCCACCAGCGTCGCCGCGGCGGCCGAGATTAAGGTGCTGAGCGCAGGCGCTTACCGCCAAGTGCTGGGTGCGATGGCGCCCGACTTCGAGAAGCGCACCGGACACAAGCTGCTCATCGACCGCGGCACCGTCGGCCAATTGGTGAAGCGGATCGAGGACGGCGAGGCGTTCGATTTCGTCATCGTCACGCCGGCCGCGATCGAGAAGCTGACCCAGACCGGCAAGGTCGCCACCGGTACGCTGACTCCCTTGGCCAGCGTCGGCGTTGGAGTGATGGTCAAGCAAGGCGCGCCGAAACCCGACGTGTCGACGGTGGACGCCTTCAAGAAGGCCTTGCTCGCCGCCAAGACGGTCGCCTACATCGATCCGGCGAGCGGCGGCTCGAGCGGCATCTACACCGCGAAGCTGCTGGCGAGCCTCGGCATCGCCGACGCCATCAAGCCGAAGGAGCGGCTGAAGAAGGGCGGCCACGTCGCCGACCTGGTGGTCAGCGGTGAGGCGGAGATCGGTATCCAGCAGATCAGCGAGATCGTGCCGGTAAAGGGCGTCACCTTCGTCGGCCCGCTGCCGAAGGAGATCCAGAACATCACCGTGTATGCCGCCGGCATTGCCGCCAAGGCGCGGAACCCGGACGCCGTCAAGGCGCTGCTGGCGACGCTGACTGGGTCGGCGGCAGACCAGGTGTTGAAATTCAAGGGCATGGAGAAACCCGGCAGCTGACCGTCGCCGGAAACCTCCCCCGTCCTGACCGTCGCGGCCCGTCGCGGCACCCGTGCCCGCGGCGCACCGCGATTTCTTTGCCCCGCATTGCCATAAAACCGGCGCAATTGGCGGCGTTGTCATGGACCATCGCTGCGGGTGCCAATCGAGCCTTCTGGCGTGTCCGGCTGCATTGTATAATTTGAAACCCGCCGTATGGCCGGATCGCCGGGGTTCGCGCACAACAATCGTGGGATCAATGAGATCATTTTGCGGGCAGCGCACGTTCCTGAACGCGACGGTCGGCTTTCTTCTGGTGCTTGGGGGGGCGGGTTGTGCGGCGGTCGACGATCTGTCGGCAACGCTGTCTAAGGAATGGGCGCGACTGACCGGCCCGAAAGCCCCATCGCCGGCGGAGCCAAAATCGCCGGACGGCGCGTCGGCTAGTACCGCACAACTGGTGCCGCAGCAACTGATCGGCCTCAACCAGCAAGAGGTGAAGGAGCTTCTTGGCACTGCCACGCGCACGCGGGAGGTCGCTCCGGCTGTGGTTTGGGAATACAGGCAAAAGGCATGTGCGCTCGATATCTTCTTCTACCTCGATCTTGCCAGCCAACGGTTCCGGGCGCTTGCCTACGACATGAAAAGCGCCGACGGCAACGAGGATAGAACCCTCGCGCTCTGTTTACACCACTTCAGGGAACGAGACCGTGGCGGAAAAGGCTGACAAAAGCGGCGGATCCGTACCCAAGGAAGGATGGCATGTCGTTGTCGTCGACGATGACGATCTGTTCCGCGAATCATTGGAGCAGAATCTCGTTGACGCCGGGTTCCGGGTAACAACCTTCCCAGACGGACCGTCCGCACTCAGCGCTTTCGCCGGAGACCAGGAGCCGGACCTCGTGCTTCTCGACTGGAAGATGCCGGCGATGAATGGCATCGAGGTGCTGCGGCGCCTTCGCGAGATTTCCCGTGATGTGCCGGTGATCTTCCTGACCGTCCTGTCGGAGCAAATCTACGAGGAGGCCGCGCTGCTCGGCGGAGCCGTCGATTTCGTCGAGAAATCCCGTAGCTTCGCCATCCTACTGAAGAGAATCGAATTGATCGTCGGCGGTACAAAAAAGGCGTCGACCGTACGACGCGGTATCGACGGCGAGGATCCGGACTTCCTCAGCATCGGGTTTATGAAGTTGTGGCCGGCCTCGCACCGCTGCACTTGGCGCGACGTAGAGATACCGCTGACCATCAGCGAATTCCAGATCGTGCACGCCATGGCCCGGCGCGCCGGCAAGAACGTATCCTACCGCGAAATTTATGATCTCGTTCGCGGCGAGGGATTTTCCGCCGGTCAGGGTCCGGAGGGATTCCGTCAGAATGTGCGCACCTTCATCAAGCGGATTCGCCAGAAATTCCGCGATGCGGACTCCGACTTCGACGCGATCGTCAATTATCCGGGATTCGGTTACCGGTGGCGGTCGGACGATGGCTGATATCAGGAACGATGGAATCCGCAGGTCTTGGCCGCGGCCGACGTTCGCCGTCAAAATCACGGTCCTGCTGCTGATTTTCCTGGCGGTGCCGGTCATTCTCTATGACCAATTCCGCGTCGCCAACGCCGAGAAGAACGAGCTTCTGCTGGCCAACGTGCGACAACAGGGGCGATTGATCGCCGAGGCCCTGCGTCCCCTGATCGGCTCCTTCGGCCCGAACACGGCCGCCACCATCGCCGAACGTTTGGCCAGCGTCGGTGAAGGCAGCGAGGTCAGCATCAAGGTGCTGCTGCGGCCGCGGGGAGAAACCGGCGCTGACAGCTTCTTCTTCGTCGCCGCCTGGCCGACGGTGTCTCCAAAATATCTGATCGCCGAGCGGAACTCGCTGATCCAGACCGGCGTTTTTGACAAGGTTCGCGACACCTGTAGGGGCAACCTGCCGCTGGCCATCCGCCACGCCAACCCGGAGGGCACCGAGGAACTGCTGGCATCGTTGGCACCGGTCAACGTCGGGACTGGCTGCTGGGTCATCATCACCTCTTATCGTACCGACACGTTTCTCAAGTCTTCCCTCGGCAGGCCTTACTGGCGGACACCGGAAGTCCAATTCGCCATGGTCATCTATCTGGTTATGGCCGCCGCCGTGGTATGGTTGTTCGTCGACGCTTGGCGCAACCTCAGGCGGTTCGAACGCCTCGCAAGGCGGATTGGCGACGCCAGCACGCAGCGGGCGTCCTTTCGCCGCCTCAACCGCCTGCCGGAGCTGGACGGCGTCGCTACCGAGTTCGATCGCATGGTGACGGCGCTGCGCGACTCCGCCCGCATCATCCGCGAGACCGCCGAGGAGAACGCCCACGCCTTTAAGGCGCCCGTCGCTGTCATCTCGCAGGCAACCGAGCCGATCAAGCGATCCCTCGCAGAAGATGACGACCGCGCTCGCCGTGCCGTTGCCCTGATTGAAGAGTCGGTCGCGCGCCTCGACGCCCTGGTCTCCGCGGCGCGGCGCCTCGACGAAGCGACGGCCGAGGTAATCGAGCGCGGCCGCGAACGGGTCGATTTGTCCGGACTTCTTGAGCGGCTACTGGATGGATACGAAATGGCTTGGCGACAGGCTAACCTGACCTTGGACCGTCGCATCGCCGAGGGTGTGACCGTGTTGGCGGCACCCGACATCCTGGAGACGGTGTTCGAGAACGTACTTGAGAACGCGGCCAGCTTCTCGCCCATGGGCGGCAGCGTTCATGTATCTCTGCAACGGGTGGACAGCGGCCTGGAGGCGCGAATAAAGGACGAGGGCCCGGGGGTTCCCGAACACAAGCTCGAGCGGATTTTCGAACGCTATGTCTCCGAACGGCCGGCGGCGGGCGTCGACCACATGCCCGACCACGGCAGGCCGCATTTCGGCATCGGCCTGTGGATCGTGCGCCGCAACGTCGAGGCGATGGGCGGTCGCGTCCACGCGGAAAACCGCGAACAAGGCGGTCTCTGCATGGTGATCCGATTGCCCGCCACGACCTGACGTCGATGCTCTGAATTCCGCAATCGATGTTGTGTCATTTCTGTGACGCGGCGTCACCGATTTGCCCCGGATTTGTCGCAACACGCGCCCGGGTTCCGTCCTTACCCTCGCTCATCGATCACGGACCACGATCAATTGAACGAGGCATCCATGCGACGGTTGAACTGGAAAATCGGTTCAAAGCGCCACCTGCTGATCGCCATTGCCGCCGTCGGAATCGTCATGCTCTCAGGATTCGGCGAGTATGGCGCCCGCCAAGCGACGAGTGGCGCCAAGTGGGTTGCAAACGATCCGTGCTTCGTCGGCGCCCCATCGATGGCGGTTGTCGCGACTGACGGCGCAATCGACGATCGCGGGTTGCTGTCGCGTCTGTATCCGGCTGGCTTTGATCGGCCGCATCGGGACGACAAGACGGCGCGCTTCTTCCACGCAGCGCTGCCCGGCAATCTCGACGAGATGGCGTCGGTGGACGAACGCAAGACGACGTTCGTTTCGGTCGTGCTGCCGATGATCCATCACGTCAACCAGGAGATCCTGTATCACCGGCGGCTGGTTGAGGCCGCGGTCCGCTGCCGCAGCGACGGCCGTCCCATCGGTTTCGCCCTGCAGGCGGAGATTCTCCGGCTCCATGAACAGTATCGCACGGATGGCGATTTCGCGGCTCTGCAGAGCCGGCTGGATATTGTGCCGCCGTCGTTGGCCATTGCCCAAGCGGCGATCGAAAGCGGATGGGGTACGTCGCGTTTCGCCGTGCACGGGAACGCGCTGTTCGGGCAGCGGACGACGAACCCGGACCGTGGCATGCATCCCGCAAACCTGCCGACAGCGACACCAGTGCGCGTCGCCGCCTTCGATCACCTCATGGCAAGCGTCAGGTCTTACGTCCACAACCTCAATACATATCCGGCTTATCGAGACTTCCGGAACCGGCGAGCGGCGTTCCGACGCAACGGCGAGGAACCCAATGGTCTGGCGCTGGCCGGCACCCTGATCGCCTACTCCAGCCGCGGCGAGGCGTACGTGCGGGACCTCAAATCGATCATCCGGGGCAACCGACTCGCCGTTTTCGACACGGCCACGGGGACGGCGTCGCGCGGCGGATGGCCGTCGGGGTCGGATATCTGAAGGACCAGACGGGGGCGTGAAAGGAGAACGACATGTTCTTGCTTGATCGACCGCTCAAGAATCCTCATCGCATCGCCCAGGGTTTGTACGTCCTGATCGGCGCCCTGACGGCACTCGCCATCGCCATGGTGAACGCACCACGGGTCGATGCCGCCGACTACGACTATATCGGCCTGTTCGGCGGGCTCAGCGCCAGCCAGCCGTCCGCTGACGTCAACGTGCTCGCCGGCAGCCGCCTGATCGACATCCTGGAGAAGACCCCGGACGGCGAGCGCGTCAACTGGCGCAATCCGAGAACCGGCATCGCCTACCATATCCGCGTCCTCACCACCGTCGTCTCGGGAACCGGGAACTGCCGCACGTTCACCATCCGGCGGACCGCGGACGACGGTGTCCGCGAATCCCATCGCACGGCCTGCCGCTTGGCCGACGGCATCTGGAAGATCAACGCCTACCCGTCCCCCGACGACGACGGTCGGCGGAACGCCAAACCACAGTAAAGGAGACTGATCATGCGCAAGTTACTTCCTATTCTGGTCGCTACCGCGGCGCTTGCCTTGTCGGGCTGTGCCGGCGTCGGGCTGACCCTGTTTGGTGTCGGCACCGGCACCGCATCCAGTGTCGGCGTCAACCACACGCTCACCGGCATCGCCTACAAGACGTTCACCGCTCCGGAGGCCAACGTTTACAAGGCAACCGAAGATACCCTGAACACCATGGCTTTGGTCATTGCCGATCGGTCGCAAGAACAGAACACCCGCAAGATCGTCGCGAAAGCGAGGGACCGCACCGCTGAGATCGAGATCGAGAAGCTGACCGCCAATGCCACGCGCATGCGCGTCACCGTTATCGAGGAAGACGGCTTCTTCCGCGACAGCGCGACGGCCACCGAAATCATCATTCAGACGGCCGGCACGCTCGACGCCCAGTTGGCGGTGCGCAACGGCCGCAAATGACCGGCGGGGCGATGACTCCCTGCCCGGGTGAACAATGATCCCACCGAAACAGGACACGAAAAAGGAGATGAAAATGAAACGGAACCTATCCCATCTGAGCACCCTCACCGCCGTCAGCCTGATCCTCGCCGCCGGCCCGTCGCTGGCCCAGACCGCCGATGTCACGGAAGGCGGCGGCAGTGCCGGGACGACCGAGGCGAGCGCGCCAGCAGAGTCAGGCGGCAACACCACCAACGAAGGGGCGTTCCAGGCACTTTCTCCCGGCGGCCAGAAGATCGCCCGCGCCCTGTTCGATGCCCAGAAACAGCCGGCCACGGACGGCGCTGGCGGCACCGGCAGCACCACCGGCGGGACGTCGGCGACGACCGGCGCCGATGGCGCCGGGACGACTGAGGCCGCTGCGTCCCTCTCCCTCGACGACATCGCCGCGGCAAAAGCCTCCGGCACCGGTTGGGGGCGGGTGTTCAAGGAGATGAAGGCCGAAGGCCTGATTGCCGAGAAGAACCTTGGCCAAGTCATTTCCGGCGCCAATCACCGTAACCGCCTCGATGCCGGCGACGGCACCGGGACGGACACCGGCGCCGATACGGGTTCCGGCACCACCGGAACGGCGGCCGCCGCCACCTCGGCGACGACGACGGCCCGACCCGTCTCTCCGTCGGGCCATCGCACCAAGCCGGTGACGGTGACGTTGGCCAACGGCGCCACCGTGGTCGTCGGCGGTCAAGGTCGCGGTCACGCCCCGCGCGGCGACGCGGACGCGGACGCGACCGGGAGCAAGTCCGGAAC
>JACPJY010000073.1 GCA_016187325.1 Rhodospirillales bacterium
CGGTGGACAAGTCGTTCAACTGCATCACCGTCGACTCCGACACCTCGACCAGCGACACGGTACTGTTGTTCGCCA
Organism: Rhodospirillales bacterium; assembly: GCA_016187325.1. GTDB lineage: Bacteria > Pseudomonadota > Alphaproteobacteria > Rhodospirillales > Casp-alpha2 > JACPJY01. The sequence continues at coordinate 76 of JACPJY010000073.1, forward strand.
CCGGCGCAGCCGGCAACCCGCCGGTCGCCGACGCCGCCGACGCCGCGCTCGCCGATTTCAAGGCCAAGCTTCAGGACCTGATGACCGATCTCGCGCACCAGATCGTCCGCGACGGCGAGGGCGCCAGCAAGTTCGTCACCGTCTCCGTCACCGGCGCCGAGTCCGACAGGGCGGCGAGGCGGATCGCCCTATCGATCGCCAACTCGCCGCTGGTCAAGACGGCGATCGCCGGCGGCGACGCCAACTGGGGCCGCCTGATCATGGCCGTCGGCAAGGCTGGTGAGAAAGCAGTGATGGACAGGCTCGAGATTTTCATCGGCGGCCACGCGGTGGCCAAGGGCGGCGGGCCGGTGCCCGGCTACGACGAGACGCCGGTCGCCCGGCACATGAAGGGCCAGGACATCGCGATCTCCGTCGACGTCGCCGTAGGCGACGGCGCCGCCACCGTGTGGACGTGCGACCTGACCCACGGCTACATCGACATCAATGCCGATTACCGGTCCTGACCGCGGCTGCTTGCAGGCCGCCGGCTTGTGGTCGGGAACGCCCCGGGAAACGCCGCGGCTGCGCCTGAGACCGCTCGCCGACAGCGACCGGTCGCGACTGGTGGCGCTGGCCGGCGATGCCGACGTGTCGCTCACGACCGCATTCATCCCGCATCCGTTCGCCGACCAGGACGCCCAGGACTTCATTACCAAGGCGGTGATCGAAGTGGCAGCCGGCAAGGCCCGCGTGTTCGCCGTCGAGCGGCGCCTCGAGCCCGGGCTGATCGGCTGCATCGCCTTCGCGCTACACGGCGACGCGGCCGAGGTGAGTTATTGGATCGGCAAGCCTTACTGGCGCCAGGGGTTGGGCGGCGAGGCGGTGGCCACAACGGTCGATTTCATCCTCGGCGACGCCGGCATCGCCGGGGTGACGGCGCAGGTGTTGGAGGAAAACCGGGCGTCGGCGCGGCTGTTGGAGAAGGTCGGGTTCGATTTCCGCGGCGCCGGCGCCGGCTGCGGCGGTCGTTGCAGCGGCCGGCCGATCCGCCTTTACGCGCTTTCCCGAGAAAAATGGTCGGCGCGGCAAAAGTCGAAGCCGACGGTGCTGGTGGCGGCGGTCGCGCTCGTCGACACCGACGGTCGGGTGCTGATCGCGAAGCGCCCCGAGGGCAAGACGATGGCCGGGCTGTGGGAGTTTCCGGGCGGCAAGGTCAAGCCGGGCGAGCTGCCGGAGGCGGCGGTGGTGCGTGAATTGAAGGAAGAGCTCGCCGTCGACATCACCGAAAGCTGCCTGGCGCCGCTCACCTTCGCCTCGCACGTCTACGACGACTTCCACCTGTTGATGCCGCTCTACGTGTGCCGGGTATGGAAGGGCACGCCGACGCCGCGCGAGGGCCAGGAAGTGAAGTGGGTGCGGCCGTTGCGTCTTGCCGACTACCCGATGCCACCGGCGGACGCGCCGCTGATGGCAATGCTGCGCGATCTGCTGTGATCAATCGCGATTAAGCCGGCGCGCGGAAAGCGAAGGACTTTTTTCGGAGATTTCAGGGTTCCTCGGGCGACGGGCCGAGCACGTCGACGCGGCGGCTGGTGGCGCGCAACCGGCTGACGGCGGTGTCGAAGAAGCCGTCGAGCTTGTGGCGCATGTCGGCCGACAGCTCGACCAGCTTCGAGCGGGCGTCCTTCGGGTTGTCGCGCTCGACGACGATGCCACTGGCGAGCGCCGTCTCCAGGTACTTGCCGGCGGTATGCGCGCTCTTGATGCCTCGCATCAGATTGAGTGCGTCGGTCTTGCGCATCGGCTGGGCGGCCCGCCACAGGCCGGTTAGCAGGTCCCAGTAGGCGGCGGAATAGAAATCCTTGTCGCCCTGGAACATCTCCATCCACTTCATCCCGACGTGGTCGGTGAGGACGAGATATTCCCGGCGCTGGTCGTGGTTGTACTTGAGGCGCATCCCGGAAAGCCCGATTACCAAGGTGACGTACCGGAGAGTAACCGGAGAGGGCGCGTTTTTACAACCGTATTTAATGGCATAATTATTATTATTTTTGCGAGATAGGTCCACCATCCGTAGCTTGATGATGGACAGGATATATTAAAATATATAATTCTATCAAACAATTATATTTATCTTCACGAAAAAGTGCATGTAGTTTTCGACTTTTATATTGACATTAAATTTATATATATTTATTATTATAAATCGCCTGCGCACTAGGCCGAATGCGCCAACCCCGGTGGCAGACCGGGGCCCTGCGGCCCGGCGCCGGCGAATCGCAAACGGAGGTACATGTCATGATGACTTTTAAAATTGCTGCCGCGGCCGTGGCGACGCTGGTGCTCGCCGGCTGCGTCACCGACGGCAACCAGAAGGAGATGGCCGGCACGCTGCTCGGCGCCGGGGTGGGCGGCTTGGCCGGCTCCAAGATCGGCAGCGGCAAAGGCCAGCTCGCGGCCGTCGCCGCCGGCACGCTGGCTGGCGCCTTCATCGGACGCGGCATCGGCCAGTCGCTCGACAACGTCGACAAGCTCTACGCCGAACGCGCCATAACCCGCGCCAGCGTCGCGCCGGTCGGCCAGACTATCGCCTGGAACAACCCCGACACCGGCAACCGCGGCACCGTCACCGCCGTCCGCGACGGCACCAACATGCAGTCCGGCGCCTATTGCCGCGAATACCAGACGACGGTGCAGGTCGGCGGCAAGAGCGAATCCGCCTACGGCACCAGCTGCCGGCAGCCGGACGGCTCCTGGCAGATCGTTCACTGACGTACCTCCTCTGGGGCTAAGGGCAAATCCCGGCCCCGGCGCGGCGGCGCCTTGCCTCCCCCGGCCCGCCCGATACGTCGCGAAACGGCCCCGCGCCTCAAGGTTCGGGGCCGTTTCTGCTTTCGGCGCGCTCTGCTAGACTGCGCCCGCCTGTTTCCACGTCCCGACACGGCGCCGAAGGTATGCCCCGCAAACGTCCTATAAAGAAGTCCCGGAAAAAACCGACGCCGACACGCATGCCGCTGAAGAGCAAGGCAGCGGCACGACGCTGGCGCCAAAAAAACCGGCGAGGGGGCGTCGTTACCGCGGCATTGGTCATCATCGGCAACGAGGTGCTGAGCGGCCGCACCCAGGACGCCAATCTGAAGTTCCTCGCCGAGGGCCTGAATGGGCTCGGCGTCCGGCTGCGCGAGGCGCGGGTCATCGCCGACGACGAGCCGACCATCGTCGCCACGGTCAACGAGCTGCGCCGCCGCGACGATTACGTGTTCACCACCGGCGGCATCGGCCCCACCCACGACGACATCACGGCGGCGGCCATCGCCAAGGCGTTCAAACGGCGGCTCGAGCGCAACGCGGAAGCCGAGGCGCGGCTACGCCGCCACTACCGGCCCGAGGACATCACCGAGGCGCGGATGAGCATGGCCGACATGCCCGAGGGCGCGACCCTGATCGACAATCCGGTCAGCCGGGCGCCGGGCTTCCAGATCGAAAACGTGTTCGTGCTGCCGGGCGTGCCGCGCATCATGCAGGCGATGTTCGACGGCCTGAAGGCGCGCCTCAAGGGCGGCAAGCCGGTGTTCTCGAAGGCGGTCATCGCCTACATCCCGGAAGGCGTCATGGCGGCGCCCCTCGAAGACGTGCAGAAGGCCTACCCGGAGACCGAGATCGGCAGTTATCCGTTCTTCCGGCTCGGCAAGGTCGGCACCAGCTTGGTCGTCCGCTCGGTCGATCATCAAAAAGTGAACGCCGCCGCCGAGGCCATCCGTGGCATCATCCGCGGCCTGGGTGGTCAGCCGGAAGAGGGATGATAGGCATCCAACCGCCCCGCCACCCCAAGGGAGGTCAACAACTATGATCAAGCCGACGAAGCCCGTGCCCGCGCTCGAGGTCCCGACCGTCGGCGGCGGCACCTGGAAGCTCGCCGACCAGAAGCCTGAAACCTTCACGCTGATCGAGTTTTACCGCGGCTACCATTGTCCGCGCTGCAAGGTGCATCTCCTCGATCTCGACCACAAGGTGGCGCGCTTCAAGGAGCGCGGCTGCGAGGTTATCGCCATCAGCATGGACAACGCCGAGCGGGCGCAGAAGAGCAAGAACGAGTGGGGGATCTCCAGCCTCACCCTCGGCTACGGGCTGACCGAGAACAAGGCGCGCGAGTGGGGCCTCTACATTTCGAAGCCGATCCAGTCGAAGGAGCCCGGCAACTTTTCCGAGCCCGGCATGTTCCTGGTCAAGCCCGACGGCACCCTCTATTCGGCGGTGATCAACTCGACGCCGTTCCACCGCCAGCACTTCGCCGACGTCATGGAAGCCATCGACATGATCCGGGCCCGCGACTACCCTCCCAGGGGAGATGTCTAGGCGACGTGTGACGACCGATCGCCTCAGCGCTTGAGCAGGAAATTGGCGGCGTCGACGCGGCTCTGCCAGCCGGCGCGCTGCAGTTCGGGTTCCAATTGCGCTTCCTCCGGATAGCCGACGCACAAGTAGGCGACCAGCGCCCAGGCATCCGGCACGTCCAAAATCCTGGCGATCTCCCCCGGCTCGACGATCGATATCCAGCCGACGCCGATGCCGCGGGCGCGCGCCGCCAGCCATAGCGTGGTGATGGCGCCGACGACGGAGTATTGCAGCATCTCCGGCATGGTCTTGCGCCCCAATCCGTGGCCGAGCTCGGTGGCGGTGTCGCAAAAGACGGCGAGGTGCACCGGCGCCTCCTTCAGCCCGGCCAGTTTCAACGACGCATAGAGCTTCGCCTGCTCGCCCTCGTAGTCGTCGAGCGCGTCCTTGTTGCAGGCCTCGAAGTTGGCGATCACGCGCCGGCGGCGGCCCAAGTCGGCGACGGTGACGAACCGCCACGGCTGGCTGTTGCCGACGCTCGGCGCCAATGCCGCGATGCCGATCAGCTCGGCCACCGTCGCCTCGGCCACCGGGTCGGGGCGGAAGCGGCGCACGTCGCGGCGCCAGCGGATCAGCTCCTCGAGCCGCCGCTGGAACGCCTTGTCGAACAGCGGCGGGGCGGGGTCGCGGGCAGCGGCTTTGTCGGCGGCGGGGGCGCGCATGCGGCCACTTTAAACTCGCCCGCGCGGGCGGGCGAGACTCTTGCACCCGCACTGCGGCGAGCCTAGGCTTCGCGTCGGCGCGGGCGTGGCGGAATTGGTATACGCAGCGGACTTAAAATCCGCTCCCTTCATGGGTTGAGGGTTCGAGTCCCTCCGCCCGCACCATCGCAAACGCTGTCGAAATTCTTGAAATTCGCCCATAATCCGTGATTCACTGGACTTAAAGCGGGAATCGGGAGCCCGCACCTGGCCATGAGGGATCAGGGACTTGGCCAACCTTGCCGGCAAGACCTATGAGGTGATGGTCGCCGAGGGCAAGCGCTGGATTTTCGAATCCGAGCATGCCACCCGGTCGGCCGCGCTGCAGCAGGCGGAAATCCTGCTCGGCGGCATGAAGCACGACGGCGTGCGCGTGCTCGCCGAGAGCGAGCGCACCGGCGCCCAGGAGGTGATCTTCGAGGAGGTCATCGACCGCGCCAACGTCATCACCATCGTTCCCATTGAGACCGCCGCGCCTTGCCGCGACATCGCCGATTTCTACCGTTTCCCGGCGCGGCGCACGGCGGGCAGGCTGCTGCGCAAGTTCCTCGACGACCAGGGCCTGACGGCGCTCGAGCTTGCCTACAACGCCGGCCAACTGATGATGCTTGAGCGCAACGATAGGCTATTCGCGCCGGCGATGTCGCGGGTCGGCGGCATCCAGGCCAAGGCGACGGGCGCCAAGGCGATCGACCGCACCGAGGAGCTCCACAAGGCGTTCGCCCAGATCAAGGAGCGGGCGCGCACCCTATCGGACGACGAGACCTATCCGGCGCTGCTCAAGGCCAAGGGCGTGAACGCCCTGATCGAGGTTGTCACCCAACGCGAAAAGCAGGCCGACCGCGAGTTCCTGATCCGCGGCGCGTTCGCGCGGCTACTCAGGGAGCACGGCGACTGGGACGCCAAGCTGCGGGCGCTGATCGAGCTCGGGCGCGGCAACCCGAAAGCCGAGGCGACGGCGTACCTGGACGAGGTGGTGGCCGAGATCCTGGACGGCGCCGAGGCGACCAAGGAACTGCTCGGCGGGCAGCCCGACGCCGCCGCCGCCAACCGCGTGCTGATCCATCTCTCGACCGGAAGCTGCATACCGCCGAAAAACCCGATCAGTTGCATCGTCGAGCTCAACCACATGCTCGGCCGGCTGGAGATGCCGCTGACCCGCCAAGTACTGCTGGACCGCGTCGCCCGCGAGATCGGCGGCATCCGGCACCTGACCAAGGAGGGTCACGAAGCCGAGCGCGAAGTCTTCGTCAGCCTGGTGCGCGAGCTGGTCGTCGACGACGGCATCATGGGCGGCCCCGGCATGGCCGAAGCCGTGGTCAAGCGCGCCCGCATGGCGCTGTCGGAAACCGATATCGACCTCAGTGTCGAGAAGGCCATCGATCGCCTGCTCGACATCATGCCCAACCGCGCCGTCCGCGTCGGCTTCGTGCTCGATCTCGCGCGCTCGGCCCTCGGCGAGAAGGAAAGCACGCTGGTGGCGCAATACCTGAACAGGCTGCAGCGGCAGCTGTCCTTGGGTTCCTCCTTGGTCCCCGAAGGCAGCGATCAGGAAACCGTGGCCCGGGTGATTCACGGATTGAAAGACCGCCTCGCTGAATGGCCGGTCGACGCCGACTGGCACCGGAACCTCGGCAAGTCCCTCGACGGCCTGCTGGCGCGAAGCCAAGGGCGCGGTGGAAAAGGCGGGATGAAGGGCGCAACAAATACGTTCAAGGTGGACGAAGGGAAGAAAGCCATGGCTGATCCAACCGGTGAAACCAAATCGATCAAGGCTGGCGAGCTTGTCTTCGAGGAAGGCGAAGTCGGCGACATGGCGTTCCTCATCGTCTCCGGCGAGGTCGAAATCTACCGCAAGAACGGCAACAATGACCGCGTCCTCGCCACCCTCGGCCGCGGCGAACTGATCGGCGAGATGTCGCTGATCGACAACCAGCCGCGGATCGCCTCGGCGCGCGCGCTCCAGGACACCGAGGTCCGCATCATCTCGCGAGATTCCCTGCAGCAACGCCTGGCGCGCTTGGAGCAAACCGACCGCGTGCTGCGGCGCCTGATCGCGGTGCTGGTCAGCCGCATCCGCGGCCAGGCGCAGAGCCCGGAGTAAGACGCGCCGTCACTTTTTCCACGGGAAAGCCGAGCGCGCCGGCAACGGCCCGTCGCCGCCTTTCTTTCCGCCCAGCGCGTCGGCGATGCGCAGGCCCTCGTTCCACTTCGCCGTGCGCTCGCCGCGGGTGATCGAGCCGACCTTCAGTTGCGGCACTCCCCAGCCGACGGCGAGGTGGACGACGCTCACGTCCTCGCTTTCGCCGGACCGCGCCGACAGGATAGCGCCGAAGCGCGCCTTCCTGGCCGCCGCCAACGCCGCCTGAGTCTCGGTCAGGGTGCCGGCCTGGTTGGGCTTGATCAGTGCCGCGTTGCACGCCTTGTCGCGGGCGGCGGCGCGGATGCGCCGGGCGCTGGTCACCAGGAAATCGTCGCCGATTACCTGGATGCGCTTTCCCACCGCCCAGGTGAAGCGGATCATGCCTTCCTTGTCGCCCTCGGCCATCGGGTCCTCGACGGCGACGATGGGGTAGCGCTCCACCCAGTCGACCAGCAGCCCGGAAAGCGCGTCGCTGGTCAGCTCGACGCCGTCGCGGGCGAGGCGGTAGCGGTTCTTGGCGCCGAACGACGACGCCGCGACGTCGAGCGACACGGCCACGTCCTCGCCGGGCTTGAGCCCCGCTTTCTCGATCGCTTTCACCAGCGTCCCGATCGCGTCCTCGTTTTTGTCGAACGCCGGCCACAGGCCGCCCTCGTCGGCGACCCCGGCGAGACGGCCCTGTTCCGTCATCAGTCCGGCGGCGGCGCGGTAGACCTCTGCGCTCCACGCCAGGGCCTGCGCGAAAGAGTCGGCGCCGACCGGCACGACCATGAAGTCCTGGACGTCGACGCGACCGCCGGCGTGCACGCCGCCGCCGAAGATCTGCGCCTCCGGCAGCGGCAGCAAGACCGGCAGCAGGCCGTCGCCGTCGCCGCGCAAGTACCGCCACAACGGCAGCTTCAGCGCCGCCGCCGCGGCGTGGGCGGCGGCCATCGAGGTGGCGATCAGGGCGTTGCCGCCAAAGCGGCTCTTGTCGGCGGTGCCGTCGAGGGCGATCAGCGCCTCGTCGACGGCTTTCTGATCGGCGGCGTCGAGGCCCTTCAGGCGCTCGGCGATGGCGCCGTTGACGGCGGCGACGGCCTTGTCGACACCGTAGCCGCCGAAGGCGCCGCCGCCGTCGCGTAGGTCCACCGCCTCGCCGCTGCCGAGCGAGGCGCCGGCCGGGGCGATGGCGCGCCCGGTGGCGCCGTAGCGCAGCGCCATCTCGACTTCGAGGGTCGGCCGGCCGCGGGAATCCCACACCCGGCGGGCGCGGACGGACTTGATGATGGTGTTGCTCATCGCCGCTCCAGTTCCTTCACCCACGCGTCGCGTACGTCTGCCAGGCGCGCCGGCGGCTCGACAAGCAGCGCGCTGGCGACGTGGCGCACGCGCGCCTTGTCGGCGTCGCCGATCAGGTATTCGACCGGCGACTTGCCGTCGACGCGCGCCAGCAGCAGCCCCGGCAGCAGCCTGGCGGCGCGGATTTCCACGTGGGCGGCGTCCGGAGTGCCGGCAAGATAGGCGCGCGCCAAGGCATCGAAGCAGGCGAGAAAGGCTTCCGTCGCCGCCGGCCTGGCCAGGCACTTGAGCAACAGATGGTTGAGGCAGAAGGCGACGTCGAACGCCGGGTCGCCGTACCACGCGCACTCGGCATCCAGGAACACCGGCCCCTCGGGCCCGGCGAGGATGTTCTTGGGGCTGACGTCGCCATGCACCAGCGCCGCATGGGTGCCGGCGGTGACGCGGACCAGCTCGGCGAGCGGGCCGGCCAGCTCCGGATGCGCCCGCGCCGAAGCCTCCAGGTACGGCTCCAAGCGGATGGCGTGAAAAAAGCCGTCGGTGGCAAACGCCCGCGCTGCTGCCCGGTCGCCGGCGGTCGCCGAGTGAATGCGGGCGAGGGTGCCGCCGACCTGGGCGGCGAAGCCGGCGTCGGCGCGCCCGGCCAGCAACTCCGACTTCCATGGCTTGAAGCGGTCCGGATCGAGATAGTCCATGGCGAACATGTGCGCCTTGGCGTCATGGGCGAGCACCGCTGGCGCGGCGCCGGGGACGATGCGCGCCGCCCATTCGAGCCACGCCGCCTCGTA
>JACPJY010000074.1 GCA_016187325.1 Rhodospirillales bacterium
CCCGTTATAAGAGCTGCGGGCCTCGGCGATCGGCACGATCGACAACCACGGCACCGACGCCTGCACCGGCATCTGCGCCCCGATCAGGGCATCCATCACCGGCGCCAAGCCGTCGATGATGTATCCCGGCAAGACGCCGGCAAGGAGGCAAATCAAGGCGAAGGTGAACATGGCGGCGAGCGAGAAACGGTCAACCTCGGCGGCGTTTTTCGCCGCCTCGCTGCGCGGCCGTCCCAGGAACGTGATGCCGAACGCTTTGACGAAGCAGGCGGCGGCAAGGGCGGCCGACAACGCAAGCAGAGCGCCGACCGCCGGGATCATGATCTTCAGGCCCCATTGTGGCAGCTCGGGGCTGAGCAGGATGGCCTGGAAGACCAACCATTCGGAGACGAAGCCGTTCAGCGGCGGCAGCGCCGAAATTGCCATGCTGCCGACAAGGAAGGTGAAGCTCGTTTGAGGCATGCGGTGAATGAGGCCGCCCAAATGCTCCATGTCGCGTTCACCGGTCGCCGACAGCACCGCGCCGGCGCCGAAGAACAGCAGGCTCTTGAAGACCGAATGGTTGAACACGTGGAACAGCGCGGCGGTCAGCGCCAGCGCCGCCGCCAGCACCATGCCGTTGGCCTGAAACGCGAGCGCCAGGCCGAGGCCGATGAAGATGATGCCGATGTTTTCGACCGTGTGGTAGGCGAGCAGCCGCTTCAGGTCGTGCTGCATCAGGGCATAGAGCACCCCGAGCACCGCCGTGACGCCGCCGAGTGCCAGCACGACCATGCTAGACCACCACGTCGGCTGGGCGAGCAGGTCGAAGACAATGCGCACGAACCCATACACGGCGACTTTGGTCATGACGCCGCTCATCAGCGCCGAAACGTGGCTCGGTGCCGCCGGATGGGCGAGCGGCAGCCAGACGTGGAGCGGCACCAGGCCGGCCTTCGACCCGGCACCGAGTAGCGTCAATGCCAGGATGACGGCGATGGCGAGAGGCTCGTGCACCGTGCTCCGGATGGCATCGAACCCGTACCCGCCGTCAACTCCGGCGAGGATGCCGTAGGCCAGCAGCAGCGCCAGGGTGCCGAAGCTGGCCATCACCAGATAGATGTAGCCGGCGCGCCGGTTGTCCTCGATGCGATGATGAGCCATGACCAACGCCCACGAGCCCAACGACATGAACTCCCAGCTCAAAAGGAACGTGAAGGCGTCGTCCGCCAGCACCACCAGATTCATGCCGGCGAGGAAAGCAGGGAAGAACGGCAGCACCCGCTCTGGCGCCGATTCGTGGCGCCCATAGCCGATGCCGTAGAGGCACGCCGCCGCGGCGCCAAGATTAACGACGATCAGGAAAAACGCCGACAGCGCGTCGATACGAAAATCGGCGCCCAGCCATGGCAGGCCGAGCGGCAGCCTCAGTGTCGGCGGTGCCCCCCAATCGTCGGCGAGACGGACAAGCGCGATCGCGATGGCAGCCACGGCGGCGACGAGACACGCCGAATAGACGAAACGCGCGCCGGCCGCGGGCCGAACGGTCACCAGCGCGATCGCGGCGACACTCGTGGCGAGCAGCGCCGCCACGAACCACAGCATCAGGACGACGGACACGGGGCCTTGCCTCTCACTTCGTTCCGTCCGCAGCCGATGATAAGGCCGCGGCGGCAATGGATGCGACGACTCATTCGCAGACTTTCGGCGTTGTCATGATTTCAACCGCACGCCGCGACCGGTGCCCTGGCTGGCAGCACCCTCGCCGATCAGCTCGATGCCGGCGGTATCGAGGGCGGCCACCAGCTTCATCAACGAATCGACGTTGCCGCGGATCATCTCCTCGCTCGCCTCCATCCGCTGGATGGTTGGCACCGAGAGCCCGGACATCTCGGCGAGCGTACGCTGGTCGATCCCAAGCAGCGCGCGGGCGGCCCGCAACTGTGCGGCGGTTATCATATATTATACATCAGAATTGAGCATTTAGACCTTATAAGTCACAATATAACCCCAAAAAATAATCTTTCAAGATGGGCTTGGAAACGGCTGAAGATCGCGCCTTTTTACGGGCCCTCTCGCGGCCGCGGTGCCGTGTTTCCCGCCGCCGGCGGCCGAACGCCTCAGGCCGGTTTCGCGTCCTGGCGGATCATGTCGGAGGCCTTCTCGGCGATCATGATCACCGGCGAGTTGGTGTTGCCGCTGGTGATGGTCGGCATCACCGAGGCGTCGACGACGCGCAGACCCTGAAGGCCGCGGACGCGCAGCCGGTCGTCGACCACCGCGTCGTCGTCGGAGCCCATCTTGCAGGTGCCGACCGGGTGGAAGATGGTGGTGCCGATGTTGCCGGCGGCGACGGCGAGGTCCTCGTCGCTTTGCACTTCCCGGCCGGGCTTGAACTCCTCGGGCTTGTATTTGGCTAGAGCCGGCTGGGCGACGATGCGGCGGGTGAGGCGGATCGAAGCAGCGGCGACGAGCCGGTCGGCAAGCGCCGACAGGTAGTTGGGCTGGATCGCCGGCTTGGCGAATGGGTCCGGGCTCTTGAGGCGGACATGGCCGCGACTTTCCGGTCGTAGGTTGCAGACGCTGGCAGTGAAGGCAGGGAACGGATCCAAGGGCTCGCCGAATTTGTTCAGAGTCAGCGGCTGCACGTGGTATTCGACGTTCGGCGTCGCGAACGCCGAATCGGTCTTGCAGAAGGCGCCAAGTTGCGACGGCGCCATCGACATCGGCCCGGACCGGAACAGCACATATTCGAGCCCGATGCCGATCTTGCCGAGGATGCTGTTGGCGCGCTCATTAAGCGTCGTCACGCCCTCGACCTTGTAGGCGCAACGGACTTGTAGATGGTCCTGCATGTTCTCGCCGACGCCTGCAAGCGCGTGGACGACGCCAATGCCGTGTTCCTTCAGAAGCTTCACGGGGCCAACGCCGGAAAGCTGCAACAGCTGTGGCGTGCCAATAGCGCCCGTCGCCAGAATTAGCTCGCGCCCGGATTCGATCACGGCCGGCTCTCCGCCAAGCCTCAGATCCAGGCCGGTGGCGCGCCGGCCATCGAATCGGATGCGCGTCGCCTGTGCGCGGGTAAACACCTTCAGGTTTGGGCGGTGGCGCACCGGTTTCAGGAACGCTTGCGCCGTATTGACGCGCCAGCCGCGGCGCTGGTTGACGTGGAAGTAGCCGCAGCCCTCGTTGTTGCCGCGGTTGAAGTCTTCGGTCTTCGGGATGCCGGCCTGCTCAGCGGCGTCGCGGAAGGCTTCGAGGATCTCCCAGTGCAGCCGCTGCCGTTCGACCCGCCACTCGCCGCCGGCGCGGTGCAACTCGTCGGCCGGCACCGCCGCCTGGTCCTCGGACTTCAGGAAATAGGGCAGCACGTCGTCCCACCCCCAGCCGCGGTTGCCGAGCTGGCGCCAGTGGTCGTAGTCGCGCGCCTGGCCGCGCATGTAGATCATGCCGTTGATGGACGAGCAGCCGCCGAGCACGCGGCCGCGCGGATAGCCAAGCGAGCGGCCGTTGAGTCCCGGCGACGGTTCGGTAGCGAACCCCCAGTCGGTGCGCGGATTGCCCATGCAGAACAGATAGCCGACGGGAATCCTGATCCAGATGTAGTTGTCGTTGCCGCCGGCCTCGAGGACCGCGACGGTGGCCCTGGAATCCTCGCTAAGGCGGTTGGCGAGTACGCAGCCGGCGCTGCCGGCGCCGACGATGACGTAATCGAATTGACCGAGGTCCTTCATCGTTCGCATTCGTGTCTTGCCGTCACCCTATCACTTTCCGTCTTGTGCGCGGAAGGGCACGCTGCGGATGTCTGCGTTCACGGTGTTGCCGTTGAGATAGAGTGTCACCAGCACCCGGTAGTCGCCCGACGGCAAATTGCCGTCGAGCGCGATGGCGATGGTGCCGTCGCCTTGCAGGACGCCGACGCCGGCACGCTGCACCCGACCGTCGCCGTCGAGGACGAGATAGACGCAATCCAGCTTGCCGCCCTTGAGCGCCGTGCGGTGCACCTCTTTCAATGGCCGGCGCACGACCTTGTATTCGCGGCCATAAGTCTCGATGGTCTCCATCTCCGCGGTCACCTTCAGCCCCATGGCGTCGTTCTCGATGGCCGAGATGAAGGCGCGGCGCGGCGTCGCGTAGGCATTGTAGGAGCCGACGCCGAGCGGATAGCTCATGTCCCGGAACACGGTCAGCTCCGTCGCCTCCTTGGTCCAGCTCTTCAGGAAATACGGGCCGTTGGTGACCAGGAAGTACCCGTGCTTGTCGCCGAACGCCTTCAGCGCCCGCCAGCGCGCCTTGGCCTGCTCGGCGGTGACCAAGCCGGCGAGGGGTTCCGGCACGAAGCCGTCGGCGGCGAACTTCTCGACCAGCGGCTTGAGCTTCTCCGTCAGCGCCTTGTCGCGCACCAGATCGAGCCACGGCAGGCCGAGGCGCCTGGCCTCGGCCTCCGAGAACGCTGCCATACCGCTGCTGACGGCTTCCTCCATCAACGCCATCACGTGCCACGGCACCGGGCTCCACGGCGGCGCCACCACCGCCGCGCGGCCGGGATTGGCCGAGGCGTCGCGAAGATAGACGTCGAACAGCAGCAGCTCGCGCACGAAAGTCGTCTCGCCGACCCGGAATGACTTTGAGGCGTTGTCGACGCCGGCCGGCCTAATGCCGGCGAGCTGAACGCGCAGCAATGCCGTCGTGCGGTCCACCTCCGGGTCGTAGCGACGGCCGTAGGCTCCCTTGATGCCCCAGCGGTAGACGAAGGCGTACGCGTACAGAAGGTCCGCCACTTCGGTCTTGGTGCCGTCGTGGAATAGGGAGGTCATGGCGCCGTAGCGCAGAGCCACCATCGCCTGCTTGCCGGAGCCGACCGGCCGCAGGCGGCCGGCGGCCGCATCGGGCAGCAGCGCGTCCGCCGGCACCTGGACGATGGCGCGGCCCGGGGTCGCGGCGGAGGCGGCGGCCGGCTGGTTGATGATCGGCTCGGCCAGGATCGACAGGCTGATCACCGTGAACGCCACCATCAGCGCCGTCAGCGGGTACTGGCTGAGCATCGCTGGCCGGTGCTCGACGAACGTCGCCGTGGCCTGCCGATGCGCCAGATAGACGGCGATCACGTGGCCGATGACGATGGCGGCGGCCACCGCGTACCAGGTGAACTTGGCGCCGACGATGGCGATATCGATCCGGTAGCCGGCGCTGCCGAACACGTTCCAGCCGGACCCGAACGGATCGGAGGCGAGCGGGATTACGTACTGGCCCTGGACCAGGAGGAAGGTCAGGTAATGCGCCAGATGATAGGCGATGGCGATCGGTACCAGCGTCGGCGCGAACCGCCGCGCCGTTTCCATGGCGCCGAGTCGGTTGTCGACCAGCGCCACCATCAGCCGGCAGGTGACAAGATAGGCGGCCAGGAACAGCAGCCAGAAACCAACCAGCCCAAACGTCCGGCCGACCATCTGCCAGCCCTCACCGGTGGCGGAAACGGCGGACAGCACCACATCTTCCAACTGCCGGAAGCCCGGGGTAACCATCAGCCCGTCGTAGAGCACCACCGACAGGAACAGCAGCACCAACGCCATCACCGAGGTCGAAACGGTGTCGTTGCGCAGCAGCCCGACGGCAAAGGGGCGCAACGCCCATTGCCGCTCGGCGTTGTTGGCAAGGCTATAGCAGGTCGGGCAGTTGATGCAGACACGGTCGTGGTCCAGGCAACCGAGCCCACAGCGGGCGCAAATCTCCGGCCGGGTGACGCGTGCCTCGAGCGGCGCGAAGCGCGCCAGCATGGCGAACAGCACGCTGAACACCTCGCCATGCTTGAGCCACCGCTCGCGGCCGAATGCCACCATGCCCGCCCAGGTGATTGCCGAGTAGCCGACCAGCATCCAGGCGATGTTGGCGGGCTTGGCCGGCTCCGGGAACACCAGCTCTCCCCACGCGAACGCCGCGAACAACACCACCGCCGGCCATGCCTGCCAACGAGCGGGATAGGGCAGGCCGAGGCCGAGGTCGCGGCCGCCGGTGAGGCGGCAGTAAAGCGCCTCGGCGCACGCGAACAGCGTCCGCCACGGGTTGATCAACGTCCACAGATCGCCGACGAAGGCCTGCACGTAGACCAATCCGACCCAACCGATGATCCACACCATGACCGGAGCAATATTTCGCATCGGGTGTTGATCGCCCAGGAATCCAGCCGCCACCACCAGCACGAACAACGCCGCCACAATGGCCTTGACGGCGGCGCCGACGAAATCACCCGCCAAAAACCGGCCGAGCGGATGGGCGAGAAGGTTGAACCGCCGATAGTCGCGCCGCGCTGCGCCGCCGCCGATGAACGCGCCGATGACGACGAACGACAGCGCCACCGCGGCGCCGGCGCCGACCAGATATAGCAACAACGGCACCGGCAGGTCGTAACGCTGGCCGAAGGCGTGGGCGAGGGCCGGTGCCGCGAAACAAAGCGCCAGCGCCGCCGCGGCGACGCCGATCAACCAGCGACGCGTGCTCGGCCTTCGGGTCATTTCGGTGGCCTCTTGACGTTGCCGATGCGGTTCATGCTCCAGCCATCGGCGTAGGGCTCGGGGAAGAACGCGGGATCGCCAAGGGCGTGCCAGATCAGCCGCCCGGCTTGGTCGTTGAAGCCGCCGATCGGATTCCAGGCTGCCTTCGGTTGGCCTTCGACGCCGACGGTGAGCCAGCCATTCCACGGAAAGTCCTTGAGCTTGATCGTGCGCATGAAGATCGCCGAGTCAAACCCGGCCTGCGAATCATAGGCGACGTTTTCGACTCCGTTGGAGTACTCGGCGGTGTAGTAATGACGGCGGATGCCGTATCCGGCGACGACGCGCCGGCAGTCGCTGGTCAGCAGGCTGACCAATTCACGCTCCAGGTTGATGCGTTCCTCGGGCGATGCGTGGTCGTCGCGCTTAAGGCGCGCCAGCAGCGCCTTGGCGCGCTCCTTGGCGGTGGCGTCAGCGAGCCCGTCGGCCAGCAGCAGGTAGGCGTGGAACCCTCCATGCTTCAGCCACGCTCGCCCCGACCAGCCGTTTATGTCCAGCCGGTGTGGCGCAAGCAGGCGATCGAGGCCGATCGCCGCGAGGGCAGCGTCCCAGTCGGCTGCCGCCGGCGCCGGTTGCGCCCTCAGCACGCGCCCAGCCAGCGCGCCTTGGGCCCGCATCTTCAGCCCGCCGGCATCGCCCGACGGTTGGCGGATACGGCCATTCGCGGCCTCCGCCAAATCGGCGTGATGGAAATAGTCGGCGTGGAACGGCGTCACCGGATAGGGAAGGCGACGGAACTCCCAGTCGTCGACGGCGAGGTCGGCGATCGCCCGCGCCGCGGTGGCGCAGTGCCCGGCCGCGTCCTTGGCCGAAGGCGAGGCAGGATTGATGCGCACCACTAGATAGGCGCCAAGCGTGTCGACGGCGCGTACCGCCTTCGCCTCGACGCCCGGCGGCGGCATGGCGCCGACGTAGGCCTGGATGCGGGTCTTGGCCAGAGCCTCGGCCGCCGCCGCTGGCGCCATCGGCTCGATGCGGATTTCCTGTGGGTAGTACGACGGATAGACCGGCATCTCGTGGCCGGCGTGGACAGAAAAGACAACCGCCGCCAACGCACCTACGGTCGCGACGATCCCTGTCAAAGACTTCATGGTCCGCTCCAGATCCATCCCCGGATAGTAGATCAATGGCCGGACGCCGTCATTGCCGGCCGCCGGTGCTGGGGCGAAGACGTGCGACAACGGCCGCCGCTGCCCCTGCGAGGCCGGTGGGGAATAGGAACATCGCCGCTATCAGAAGTACACCGAGCAACGCGTTGTGATAACCGGTCCAGCCCAGCGCTGCCTCCTCCAGGCCGACGAAAAGGACGGCACCGAGGATCGGTCCGAGAAACTGTCGCGAGCCGCCGAGCACGACGGCAAGGAGGAGCTTCGCCGAAAACAGCCAGTCCAGCTGATCGGAGGTGATCTGCCGGTTGAGCTGCCCATAAAGACTGCCCGCAAAGCCGACGAACGCCCCGGACAGAATGAAGGCGTACCAGCGGTCGCGCCGTACCCGGATGCCGACGGCGGCCGCTCTTACCTCGTTGTCCCGAAAGGCCCGCAGCGCCAGTCCGAATGGCGAGCCGTCGATCCGCCACAACACGACGGCCGCGGCGACGAAGCCGACGACGATGATGTCGTAAAACACGGAAATAAACGCATGCGGCCCGACCTGCGCCCCGAGTAGGTTCAACCGCGGAAGGTATATGCTTCCTTCGGTGACATAATAAATCGCCCGGCCCTCGCCGCCAAACAGGTCGAACACGGTACCGTTGATGAACAGGGAATAGACAATCTGACAAAATGCCAGCGTCAGGATGGTGAAATAAATACGCGTGGCGCAAAAGCATAAAAACCCGAGGGCAATGGCCAGCAACACGGAAAAAGACAGGCCAAAGATCAGGTAAACCTCGAACGACTGGACGGGCGTGAACCGACAGACAAAGGCGCCGGCATAGGCCGAGATGGCGAAAAACGTCGCATGCCCGAACGACAGCAGCCCGACAGTCCCGAAAATCAGGTTTATACCCATGCAGGTGATCGCAAATACCGGCATCTCGCACAAGAGAATCAGCGAATAAGGCGCCAGCACGGACGGCATCGGCAACAACACTGCCGCCGTCGCGGCCGCCACCAGCACCATGGTCGCGAAACTCTTCGTGGTCGCCGGGCCCGTCAAAGCGAAGGCTCCGTTTTCGCCGCCGGCGCCGCCACGGAAATCAGCCGCGAAGCGTCCGCATCACCTCGGTGTTCTTGAGCGCCTCGCCCGGTTTGCCGTGGAAGATGATCTCGCCGCGGTCGATGGCGTAGAGCCGGTCGGCCACCGCCGAGGCCGTCACCACGTTCGATTCCGCGATCAGGATCGAGATGCCTAGCTCCTTGATCTTGTTCACAGCGTCGCGGAACCGGTTGACCACCACCGGGGCCAAGCCCTCGAACGCCTCGTCCAGCAGCAGCAGGCTCGGCAGCAGCGCCATGGCGCGAGCGACAGCCACCATTTTCTTCTGGCCGCCGCTCAGGTTCAGCCCGCGGCGGCTGGTCAGGCTGCGGACCTC
>JACPJY010000058.1 GCA_016187325.1 Rhodospirillales bacterium
ACCTATGTGCTGATCACCCACCGCCCGGCCGAGAACTCGTCGAATGTTGTCAGCATCTCCGCCGGCTACACCTACCAGCCGGCGAGCGAGGTCGACGTCGCCATCGGCGACCATAAGTTCAGGCTGTTCACCGACGGCGACTACGCCTTCGCCTACGACGCCAAGACCGACGGCGATATGGTGCAGGCGATGGTCAAGGGCGCGCAGATGACCGTGAAGGGCACGTCGAACCGCGGCACCACCACCGCCGACGTCTATTCTCTGAAGGGCTTCACCGCCGCCTACAAGGCCATCGGCCAGGCGTGCGGCGTCAAATAGCGTGGCCGGTCCGGACACCGCGCCGCCGCGCGACTTCATCCGCGCCGTCGTCGGCGACGACGTCGCCCAGGGTCGGGTGACGGAAGTCGTCACCCGCTTCCCGCCCGAGCCCAACGGCTATCTGCACATCGGCCACGCCAAGTCGATCTGCCTCAACTTCGGCGTCGCCCGGGAATTCGGCGGCCGCTGCCACCTGCGCTTCGACGACACCAACCCGACCAAGGAAGAGCAGGCGTTCATCGACGCCATCATCGAGGACGTGCGCTGGCTCGGCTTCGACTGGGGCCGCCACCTCTATCACGCTTCCGACTATTTCGAGACACTCTATCAATGGGCCGAGCACTTGATCGACAAAGGCATGGCCTACGTCGACGACCTCACCGCCGACCAGATCCGCGCCTATCGCGGCACGCTCACCGAGCCGGGCCGGCCGAGTCCGCACTGCGGCCGCGGCGGCGACGAAAACCTCGATCTCTTTCGCCGCATGCGCGCCGGCGAATTCGCCGACGGCGCCAAGGTGCTGCGGGCCAGGATCGACATGGCGAGCGGCAACATCAACATGCGCGACCCGGTGCTGTACCGGATATTGCACGCGCCGCATCCGCGCACCGGCGACAAATGGTGCATCTATCCGACCTACGACTTCGCCCACGGCCAGTCCGACGCCATCGAGGGCGTCACTCATTCGATATGCACGCTCGAGTTCGAGGACCACCGCCCGCTCTACGACTGGCTGGTCGCGAACCTGCCGGTGCCGTCGCGGCCACGGCAATACGAGTTCGCGCGCCTCAACATCACTCATACCGTGCTGTCGAAACGCCGGCTGACTCAGCTGGTGGAGGGCGGCCACGTCGCCGGCTGGGACGACCCGCGGCTGCCGACGTTGGCCGGGATGCGCCGGCGCGGCTTCCCCGCCGCCGCTATCCGCGACTTCTGCGCCCGCATCGGCGTCACCAAGTCGGACAGCGTCGTCGAGGTCGGGTTGCTGGAGCATTGCGCGCGCGAGCTCTTGAACAAGACCGCGCCCCGACGCATGGCGGTGCTGAGGCCGCTGAAGGTGGTGATCGAGAACTACCCGGAGGGCGACGGCGAGTTGTTGGAGGCGGTCAACAATCCCGAGGACTCGTCGGCCGGCACCCGCAAGGTGCCGTTCGGCCGTGAGATCTTCATCGAGGCCGAGGATTTCATGGAGGATCCGCCGAAGAAGTTCTTCCGCCTGGCGCCCGGCCGCGAGGTGCGGTTGCGCTACGCCTATTTCATCACCTGCACCGGGGTGATCAAGGACAAGGCCGGCAGCGTTCGGGAGCTGCGCTGCTCCTACGACCCCGCGACCCGTGGCGGCAACGCGCCGGACGGCCGCAAGGTGAAGGCGACCCTGCACTGGGTGTCGGCGGCCGACGCCATGCCGGCCGAAGTGCGGCTTTACGAACACCTGTTCACCAAGCCCGACCCGGGCGGCGACGATTTCCTCGCCGACCTCAACCCGAATTCGCTGGAGGTGCTGAAGGATTGCCGGTTGGAGCCGGCGCTGTCCAACGCCGGGGCGGGCGAAACGGTGCAGTTCGAGCGCTTGGGCTATTTCATCCCCGACGCCGAATCGCGGCCTGGGCGACCGGTGTTCAACCGCACGGTCGGGCTCCGCGACACGTGGGCAAAGGTAAGGGGGCAAAAGTGAAGGGGCGGGAGTGAACGGCCGGGAACGACCGATGGCTACAGGTGCGCCGGCTTGCCCTTGACGTTTTTGTAGAGCACGCCCTGGCGCAACGCCATGATACGCGCGTGTTCGGCGCGCGCTGCCTTGTCCATGTCGGCCTTCGGCGGCGCCTCATGGATGAAATGGCCGAAGCGGTCCTCCCCGCGCACCAGCCACGCCGAATCGCCTTCGGCGCTCATCTGTTTCACGTGCGGCGCGATGTAGCGGACGGCAACGCCGATGCGACGGTCGTCGGCGCGGTTGGGCTCGGAGCCGTGCACGGTGCGGATGTTGTGGAGCGACGCCTCGCCCGGCTGCAACTCCAAAAACACCGCGTCCGCCTCGTCGACCTCGACCTCGATCTCCTGGCCGCGGGTCAACAGGTTCTTGGCATCGAAGGTATCGCGGTGGGGAAGCTGCTTCCAGGTGTGACTGCCGGGGATCATCTTCATGCAGCCGGACGCCCGAGTCGCCGGCGACAGCGCGATCCACGCCGTCACCACGTCGGGCTTCGATAGCCCCCAATAGGTCGAGTCCTGGTGCCAGGACACGAACGCCTGGTCGCGCGCCTCCTTAACAAAGAGGCTGGTGCCCCATACCATGATGTCGGGCCCGAGCACGTCCTCGACCGCGTCCAGCATCGCCGCATGGCTGGCGAGCTCGGCTACCCATGTCTGTAGCAGGTAGAGTTTTTGGCCTTTCGAGAGCTCGTACCAGCCGCCGTTCTTGCGCTCGTACGCCTCGAACCGCCGCCGGTAATCGGCGGCGTCGGCGGCGGATATCACGCGGACGGGATGGACGAAGCCGTCCTTGCGGTAGGTGCGCACCTGATCATCGGTCAATCGTTTTGGCATCATCGGTGTTTTGCGCTGGCGGCAGCCGGTCAGTAGAGGCGCTTGTTCCACTTGTCGCGCAGCGATTCGAGGTCGAAGAACTCGGCTGCCTTGTCCGCATCGCCTACGGTCTTGGTGACCGCCGTCTGGGTCACCATTAAAATCTTTTCGTTGGCCTGGCCGATGGCATCGTGCACCGAGGACGCCGCCTCCGCCGAGGCGATCTTGACGGAGTTGATCGCCTCGAAGGCGGCCCGCTGCAGCCTGCCGGCGGCGGCGCTGGCGGAACGGTTGACGCTCTCGGAGGCCTGCGCCAGCATCTTGATGACCCGCGCCGCGGCCTGCCGGGCGGCCCTGGTTTCCGGGTCGTCCGGGGCGGCATCGGCGGGGAATTTCAGCGCCGTTTCCTTGGCGGCGCCGACCACCTGCTTCACCGCATGCTCCTTCACCTCCGCCAACTCCCCGAACGCGGCATCGACTTCCTTCTGGATGATCGCCGTCGCCTCCGCCGCCTGCTTGGCTAGCGCCCTCAGCGATTGTTGCGCCTGCATGTTGAGCTCGACGACAGCTTGTTCGGCCTGTTTCAGAATCTTGTCGGCGGCGAGCACCGCCGTTTTCTCGTCGGCGCCTTGCTTAACGGCCTGCATCAGCTCGGCGGCCGTTTGCGCGGCGCCCTTGCGGATGTCGCTGACGGCGCTTCTGGCCTCGGCCTTAAGGCTCTCCGCCGCCGCGTCGGCTTCGGCATTGACTTGGTTGACCGCCCGCTCGGCGTCGGCGGCGATCTTTTCCGCCGCCTCGGCGATGTCGTTGACGAGCTTCTCGATCGCGCTCTTCTCGCCAGCAACCTGGTCGTTCTCGATCAGGTCGTGCAACAACGCCAACGAGCGGACGTGCTCGTGGAAGCTGGTCGCCATAGTGAACCCCTTCCCTCTTGAGGGTACCCATCTCGTTGGTTTTAAACAATTATAAACCAATCGGTTGAGGCGGGAACCTGCAATCGTGTTGCAAGCCGCCGGAGGCCGCCTTGTGGAAATGCCCGCGAACGGCCGGCGCCGGCGCCGCGAAATTCCGGGTTTCATATCTGTTTTCAAAGGCTTGGCGGATGTAAACTGGTTCTCCGCAACAGCCGGCGTGAGGCGTCCTGCTCGGCACCGCCGTTTTCCGATTGGCGTTGGCGGGCGAAACCCCCTATCTCTCAAGCCATGACCGCAGCCCTCAAAAACCTCATCGGCCTCGACCGCGGCGAGTTCCGGGCCGAGCTGGAGGCGATCGGCGAGCAGCCGTTCCGCGCCAAGCAGCTTTGGCACTGGATCTATTATCGGGGCGAGACCGACTTCGCCAAAATGACGACGCTGGCCAAAGAGGCTCGCCAGCGATTCGCCGGCCTCTATACCATCGCGCGGCCCACGGTTTCGCGCGAGCAGGTGTCGTCCGACCGCTCGCGCAAGTGGCTGCTGCGCTTCGCCGACGGCAACGAGGCGGAAAGCGTGTTCATACCCGAAGAAGACCGCGGCGCGCTGTGCATGTCGTCGCAGGTCGGCTGTACGCTCAGTTGCGCCTTCTGCCACACCGGCACGCAAAGGCTGGTGCGCAACCTGACCGCCGGCGAGATCGTCGCCCAGATGATGGTCGCCCGCGACGCCGTCGGCGAGTGGCCAAGCCCGAAGGACGGGCGCCTGCTCTCCAACATCGTGATGATGGGGATGGGCGAGCCGCTCTACAATTTCGACAACGTCAAGAAGGCAATCCACATCATCATGGACCAGGAGGGCATCTCGATCTCAAGGCGCAAGATCACGCTTTCGACCTCCGGCGTGGTGCCGATGATGGCGCGCTGCGGCGAGGAGATCGGCGTCAATCTGGCGGTCAGCTTGCATGCCGCCACCGACGAGTTGCGCGACAAGCTGGTGCCGATCAACCGCAAGTACCCGATCGCCGATTTGCTGAAGGCGTGCCGGGCCTATCCCGGCGCCAACAACGCCCGGCGCATCACGTTCGAATACGTGATGCTGAAGGGCGTCAACGATTCGCCCGCCGACGCCAAGGAGCTGCTCAGGCTGATCAAGGGCATTCCGGCCAAGTTCAACCTGATCCCGTTCAACCCGTGGCCGGGAGCGCCGTTCGAGTGCTCGGACCGGGCGGCGATCAAGAAATTTTCCGAAATCCTGAATGCCGGCGGGCTGTCGGCGCCGGTGCGGGTGCCACGCGGGCGCGACATCATGGCCGCCTGCGGGCAGCTGAAATCCGCGAGCGAGCGGCAGCGCCGCAGCAAAGTCCCGGCCTGATCGGGGAGGACACCCATGGACGACAAGGCCGCCCCCAGGACAGAAGCCGAAAAGGCGGACGACCGCGAGATCATCTGCGTCGTCGATCCCATGTGCTCGTGGTGCTGGGGATTCTCGCCGGTGATCACCGCCATGGAAGAGGCCTACGGCGACAAAGCGCCCGTGTGGCTGGTTGCCGGTGGCCTGCGCCCGATGACGTCGCAGCCGATGACCGACAAGGCCAAGGCCGAGACCCGGCACCATTGGGAAGAAGTGGCCCGAGCCAGCGGCCAGTCGTTCAACTTCACCTTCTTCGACCGCACGGGGTTCGTCTACGACACCGAGCCGGCATGCCGGGCGATGGTGACGGTGCGCACCCTGAAGCCGCAATCGGCGCTGCCCTATCTGGAGGCGCTGCACCGGGCGTTCTATGCCGAGAACCGCGACGTCACCGATCCGGAATTGCTGGCCGATCTGGCGGGCGGCGTCGGCCTCGACCGCAACATCTTCGCCACCGTTTTTCCAACCC
The DNA here is from genome assembly GCA_016187325.1 of Rhodospirillales bacterium. GTDB lineage: Bacteria > Pseudomonadota > Alphaproteobacteria > Rhodospirillales > Casp-alpha2 > JACPJY01. The sequence goes on from JACPJY010000058.1 coordinate 5,638, forward strand.
GCGAGATGATGTACCAGACATCGGCCGACTTCTTCCGCGCCCAAAGCATGGGCATCCAAGGCTTCCCGACGGTGGTGCTCAGGAACGGCAGCGAGTTGCGCCTGCTGGTCGCCGGCTTTGTCGCCTTCGACAAGCTGAAGCCCTATCTCGACGCCTGGATCGAAGGCAAGGCGGATGCGGCGTCCGCCGGCGACGAAACGGGCGACAAAACGGCCGAAAAGAAGGCTTAAGCCCGCCCCTACCAGCCGTGGCAGCGGTCCCAGGTCGCGGTGACGCGGCCCTGACCGTCGATGACGTGAAAGGTGTCATAGGCCGCCGCCGTCATGCACACGTGGTTGGGCAGCACCCGCACCTTGGCGCCGACCGGCAATTTCTCGAACGGCAGCGGCGCATCGGCGGTGACGTGACCATGCTCCTGATGCACGGATGTCACCTTCACGCCCGCGAACGGCGTTCCGGTCCGCATGTCGCACACCAGCCCATAGCCCTGGTCTTCGGGCAGCGCCTGGGTGGCGCGATCCTTGGAGAGCGCAAGCCCGCCGGCATCGATGAGCAACGCGTTCTCGCCCCGGCGGTGGGCGATCACGGAGGCCAGCACGCTGGCGGCGATGTCCGTGACGGCGCAGGTGCCGATGCCGGCCTGGTAGAGATCGCCGAGCAGATAGACGCCGGGGCGCATCTCCGTCACTCCTTCCAGACTCTTGGCGTAGCGCGCCGTCGGCGTCGAGCCGACGCTGACGGTTGGGCACGCGAAGCCGGCGTCGCGGAGGCGCGCGGCGGCGGCGACGGCGGCAGCGCGTTCGTCTTCGGCGACCTTCGCCATCTCGTCCGGCGATCGGCAGGCGTAGGAATGCCCGGCATGGGTGAGCACGCCGGCGACGGTGACGTTGCCGCCGCGGCCCAGGATCTCGGCGATCTCCAGCAGCTGGGGCGAATCGGGCGCGACGCCGGTGCGGTGCTCGCCGCAGTCGATCTCGATCAGTACCTGGAACGGCCGCCCGTCGCCGGCGATCGCGCTCGCGACTCCGGCATCGTCGGTGAGGATCTTGAGATCGGCGCCCTGCGCCGTCAGCGTCGCGACTAGCGCCAGCTTTTTCGGAACGATGCAGACGGCATAGGTGATGTCCCTGAATCCGTGATCGAGGAAATATTCGGCCTCGCGCAGCGTCGCCACCGTGACGCCGCCCAAGCCCTTTCCCTTCGCGCCGGCGAGCGCCGCTTTGGCGACTTCGGCCGACTTGGCAGTCTTCATGTGCGGCCGCAAGGCGACGCCGAGCGCTTCGGCGCGTTCACGCATCTTCCGGGCGTTGGTGTGGAGCCGTGCCGCGTCGAGGACGAGGGCCGGGGTCAACAGGTCGTCGAGGGCCATGAGCGTTCCAGTCGCCGGGCCGGCGGCCTTATCGGCGGCAAGGTTCATGGCCTCGACTTTATGGGGCGTCCCGGCCTTGCTCAAGTCCCGGTTTCGCCTATACTGCGCCCGCCCTTTTGGCGCCAATCACTCGACGAGGGCAGGGACCCATGAAAAGCGACGTGAAAAAGGTGGTGCTCGCCTATTCCGGCGGCCTCGATACCTCGGTCATCCTGCGCTGGCTGCAGGACACCTATGGCTGCGAAGTGGTGACGTTCACCGCCGATCTCGGCCAGGGAGCCGAGCTCAAGGCCGCGCGCGACAAGGCGAAGCTGATGGGGATCAAGGAGGTCTTCGTCGAGGACCTGCGCGAGGAATTCGTGCGCGACTTCGTGTTCCCGATGTTCCGCGCCAACGCCATCTACGAGGACACCTATCTTTTGGGGACCTCGATCGCGAGGCCCCTGATCGCCAAGCGCCAGATCGAGATCGCCGCCAAGGTCGGCGCCGACGCGGTCGCCCACGGCGCCACCGGCAAAGGCAACGACCAAGTGCGGTTCGAGCTCACTTACTACGCGCTGAATCCCAAGATTCGCGTCATCGCGCCGTGGCGGGAATGGGACTTGAATAGCCGCACCAAGCTGATCGAGTACGCCCAGAAGCACCAGATTCCGGTGCCCAAGGACAAGCACGGCGAGGCGCCCTATTCCATGGACGCCAACCTGTTGCACATCAGCTACGAGGGCAAGGCGCTCGAGGACCCGTGGGTGGAGCCGAGCGAGACCATGTTCACCCGAACGGTCAGCCCCAAGGACGCGCCCGACCAGCCGATCGCCGTATTGATTGACTTCGAGCGCGGCGATCCGGTGGCCGTCGACGGCAAGCGGCTGACGCCGGCGAAGCTATTGCAACGGCTGAACGAGCTCGCCGGCGCCAACGGCATCGGCCGCGAGGACATCGTCGAGAACCGCTTCGTCGGCATGAAGTCGCGCGGCGTCTACGAGACGCCCGGCGGCACCGTGCTGTTCAAGGCCCGCCGGGCCATGGAGAGCATCACGCTGGATCGCGGCGCCATGCACCTGAAGGACGAAATGATGCCGCGCTACGCCGAGATGGTCTACAACGGTTTCTGGTTCTCACCCGAGCGCGAGATGCTGCAGGCGGCGATCGACAAGGCGTCGGCGCGCGTCAGCGGCACGGTGCGGCTGAAGCTCTACAAGGGCAACGTCATCGTCACCGGCCGCAAGTCGCCGGTCAGCGTGTATTCGCAGGAGACCGTCACCTTCGAGGCCGACTCGGTCTACAACCAGCGCGACGCCGAGGGTTTCATCAAGCTCAACGCGCTCCGGCTCCGCCTCAACAAGCGCCAAAAGGACTGACGGGTCGACTAGACTCCGCGCCCGAGCCAGTAGGCATAGAGCGCCAGCGGCACCAAAGTGATGTCGATGCCGGCCATCGCGGCCGGCCGTGCGACGGTGCGCGTCAGGATATAAGTGCGGGCTTGCGTGTTGGTGCCGCGCACGAACTCCGCCAGCGTCCGCGGCTTCTTTTCGCCCTTGCCGTAGGAATCACTCCAGTCGATCTCGTAGGCGCGCTCGGGCTTGTTGCCAGCCGCCGCCATCTTGAGCAAATCGACGCCGCCGCCACGCCAGCTGGCGTAGGCGAGGTCGCCGGCGCTCGCGCCGCCCAGCCACTGCGCCGCCAAGGCCGTCTCGGCGAGGCGCGAGAAGCGCGCGTCGTCGGCGGGCACCGGTCCGAACAACGCCGCGTAGAGGCAGGACGCCGTCAGGTGGACCTTGAACGCGACGGCGCGCTGGAAGCGCTTGGCCAGCCTGTCGATGCGGGCGAGGCGGCGGATCAGGAACGCGCCCTCGAGATAATCGAGGTACTTGCGGAGCGTGTTCTTGGCGATGCCGGCCGCCGTCGCCAGCTCCTCCATGGTCACCTCGCGGCCGGTGTTGAGGGCGAGGATGGCGAGCAGGCGGTTGAGCTCCTGGGCGTCGTTGACGCTGGAGAGGCTGGCCAGGTCCTTGTGCAGCACGCGCTCAGGGATACCGTCGCGGACGAACGTCGGCGCCGGCGCGCCGTTGCGTTTAGCGAGCACGCCTTCCGGAAAGCCGCCAAAGTTGACGTAGCGGTGGAACTCCTCGTTCAGCGTGACGAGCGCGGCGCGGCCGAGACTCATCGCCGATGGCGCGTCGCCGGCGGCGGCGCCGAACAGCGTCGCTTCGGAGTCGCGGAAACGCAGGAACTCGGCGAACGTCAGCGGCGGCAGCACGAACACCTCGAGGCCCTTGGCGGACGGCACGGGCCCGGTGAGCAGCGCCGGTGCCCCCGACGACACCGCGGCGACGATGCGCGCCTTCGGCCACGCCTTGGCGATGCCGATGAGCGCCTGCTGCCAGTCGCGCACGTACTCGACCTCGTCGAGGAACAAGGTCAACGGGGCGGCGCGGTCGTGGCCGTGGCGGGCGGCGAACAGCTCGACCAAGCGCGCGAGCGCGGCGCCGGTGTAGCTGGGCGTCGTCAGCGCCGCGTAGAGGATGCTGTTCGGGGCCACGCCGCCTCCGATCAGCTCGGCGATCATCTGGCGCAGCAACACGGTCTTGCCGGCGCGCAGCGGCCCCGCCACCACCAGCGCCGCGCCGCCTTGCGCCTGCCGCACCCGCTCGGAGAAGGCGGCGAAGTAGGCGCGCTTCGGCGGGTGGCGGAAGCGGATCTCCGTCGCCTCGGTGAACGCCCACCACGGATTGTCGAAGGCAAGGCGGCCAAACAGGTCGTCGTCGGAGATGGTGTCCATGGCCGCCCGTCGCCGCCTCTCGCCCCAAGGCTCCCGCCGACAAGATCACGCCGCTGATTCAATCCCCAGGGCCGAATACCTAGGATTAACTGGATGAGCTTGTAGCAAGGCTCTGTTTGCCGCCGGCCGCGCCGGAAGTCAAGAAGTTCCTGAAAGGACACGCGAATCCTTAAACCAGCGCATGCACCCGCCGGCGCAGCTCCGGCACCAGCTCGGCCTCGAACCACGGGTTCCGCTTGAGCCAGCCGGTGGTACGCCAGCTTGGATGCGGGGTCGGCAGGTAGCCGGGCAGGTAGTCGCGCCACGCCCGCACCGTCTCGGTCAGCGAGCCCTTGGCGCGGGGACCTAAGTAATATTTCTGCGCGTAGCCGCCGACCAGCAGGGTCAGCGCCAGATTCGGCAACTCCGGAAGCAGCCGCGGGTGCCAGGTGGGCGCGCATTCGGGACGCGGCGGCCGGTCGCCGCCGTTGGCGTCGCGGCCGGGATAGCAGAACCCCATCGGCACGATGGCAACCCGCGATTCGTCGTAAAACACCTCCGCCGGCATCTCGAGCCAGGCGCGCAGCCGTTCGCCAGAGGCGTCGTTCCACGGGATCCCCGACTCATGCACCTTGGTGCCCGGCGCCTGGCCGACGACCAGCAGCCTGGCGGTCGCTGCCGCCCTTAGCACCGGCCGCGGCCCCAGCGGCAGGTGCGCCGCGCACAGCCGGCAGGCGCGCACTTCGGCAAGCAAGGCGGCGAGCGGGGCGTCGAGATCGCCCGTGCCCGCGGCCGGCCGGGAGCGTCGCGCGTGGGCGCTCATCGCACCGTCAGGTAGGTGAGCGAGAACAGGTGCTGATCGTCGACCCAGGTCCGCTCGGCGGTGAACCCGTGGCCGGCGGCGAGGGCGGCGAATTCGTCGACGTCGTACTTGTAGGAGTTCTCGGTATGGATGGTTTCGCCGGCGCGGAACCGGAAGGGCCTTCCGAGGACGGTCGCCGTCTGCTCGCGACGACTCGCCAGGTGCATCTCGATCCGACCCCGCTCGCGGTCGTAGAGGGCGCGGTGGCGGAATTGGCCGAGGTCGAAGTCGCCCGCAAGCTCGCGGTTGATGCGCGCCAGCATGTTGAGGTTGAAGGCCGCCGTCACGCCGGCCCTGTCGTCGTAGGCGCGGACCAGGGTCTGCTCGTCCTTCTTCAAGTCGACGCCGATCAGCAGCGCGCCGCCCTGGCCGGCCGTCGCCGCGATGCGCGCCAAAAACTCGCCCGCCGCCGGCGGATCGAAGTTGCCGATGGTCGAGCCGGGGAAGAACACCACGCGCTTGCGGCCCGCGGCCGTGGCCCTTTCCGGCAACCGCAGCGGCCGGGTGAAGTCGGCGACCACCGGCATCACCGCCAGCGCCGGGTATTCGTCGTTGAGGATCGCGGCCTCGCGCAGCAGGTGGTGGCGGGAGATGTCGATGGGCACGAACAGCGCCGGCGCCGCCAGCGCGTCGAGCAGCAGGCGGGTCTTCACCAGCGAGCCGCAGCCGTACTCGATCAGGCACGCCTCGGCGCCGATCAGCGCCGCCATCTCGCCGCCGTGGGCCCTGAGGAGAGCCGTCTCGGTGCGGGTCGGGTAGTACTCGTCGAGCCGGCAGATGGCGTCGAACAGCCGCGAGCCCTCGGCGTCGTAGAAATACTTGCACGGCAGTTGCTTCTGCGCGCCGGCGAGGCCGCGGAGCACGTCGTCGCGGAAGCTCCGGACTTCCGCCGGCAAGTCCAACACCTCGGCGCCGGCGAAAACCTTCGGGACGGGCGATTGCCTACGCATCGCGGGCGAGCCGGATGCCGCTGAACTGCCAGCGGTCCGGCGGATAGAAGAAGTTGCGGTAGCTGGCGCGCACGTGGCCGGCGGGGTCGCCGCCGAGCCGCCACGCAGCACCATCTGGCCGGCCATGAACTTGCCGTTGTATTCGCCGACAGCGCCGGCGGCCGGGCGGAACCGCGGATAAGGACCGTAGGCGCTGGCGGTCCATTCCCAGACGTCGCCGAACATCTGCTTAACGCCGTTGCCGCCGGGCTTGCACGGGATCGGATGGAAGTGGCCGCCGTCGGCGAAGTTGCCGGCGACCGCGAGGCCGGCGGCCGCGGTCTCCCACTCGGCTTCCGTCGGCAGGCGCTTCTCCGCCCAGCGGGCGAAGGCGTCGGCCTCGAAGTAGCTGACGTGGCACACCGGCTCGGCGGCGTCGACGGCGCGCATGCCGGCGAGCGTCATCATCCGCCAGGCGCCGTCGGCGCTCTCCCAGTAGAGCGGCGCCTGCCAGCCGCGCGCCCGGCACGCCGTCCAGCCGTCGGCAAGCCAGAACTCGGGTCGCTGGTAGCCGCCGTCGGCGATGAACTCGAGATACTCGCCGTTGGTGACGGGCCTGGACGCGATGCGGAACGCCTCGAGCCACGCCTTGTGGCGCGGGCCTTCGTTGTCGAACGCGAAGCCGTCGCCGCCGCCCTTGGGATTTGGCGCGCCGATCTCGACCAGGCCTTCCGGGAACCCGATCCATTCGAGGGCCGGCGCCTTGCCGACACCATGAGGCCGGAACGGCTTGTAGGCGGGCCTGAGCGGGTTGGCGGCGAAGGCGTTGAGGATGTCGGTGAGGATCAACTCCTGGTGCTGCTGCTCGTGGTTGACGCCGAGCGCGAGCAGCGGCGCCGCCTTCGCCCAGGTTTCCGCGTCCGCCTCGGCGACCAGGTGCTCGATGCCGTCCTCGACGTGGCGGCGGTAGGCGTGGATGTCGTCGAGCCCCGGCCGCGACAACAGGCCGCGCTCGGGCCGCGCGTGGCGCGGGCCGACGGCCTCGTAGTAAGAGTTGAACAGGTAGCCGTAGGCACCGTCGAAGGTTGCGTAGCCCTTGAGATGCGGCACCAGGATGAAGGTCTCGAAGAACCACGACGCATGCGCCAGGTGCCACTTGGTCGGGCTGGCGTCGGGCATCGACTGCACGCCCTGGTCCTCGGGCGTCAGCGGCGCCGCCAGCTCCAGCGAGCGTCGGCGGGTGGCCGCGAACGACGCCAGCGCGGACTCGCGCGATTGGCCGGTCTCGCCTTCTCCGGTTGCGCTGCGCGGCTGCCCGCTCATCCCTCACCTTCACAAAATCCGTGTTGCCGATCAAGCTTCAGATGGGCATCGGCGGTGCCCGTTTCATGAGCAATTTCCGCCCGCCCGTAAACCCACGTTTGCGTGATCGCGGGCGGCGGCGCGTCCACGTTCACCAGCCGCCTCTTACCAACAGCCTCCTACCAGCCGGCGCCGAGGATCTTCTCGACGTAGGCCGGCACTACTTGCGTCGCCGGGCCGTAGCGGGCCTCGGCGAACAGGGTCGCGCCTTCCGACGGCTGCATGTTGAGCTCGGCGGTGTGCGCGCGGCCGCGATGGCGCACCTGCTGCACGAACCCGGCCGCCGGGTAGACGGCGCCCGAGGTGCCGATGGAGACGAACAACGCGCAACGGTCGAGCGCCGCGTCGATCCGCTCCATATCGAACGGCATCTCGCCGAACCACACCACGTGCGGCCGCATGCCGCCGGCGACACCGCAAGCTGAACAGGTCAGCCCGACGCCGAGGTCGTCGCGCCACGGCACCACGTCGCCGCACGTTTGGCAGCGCGCCTTCAGCAATTCGCCATGCATGTGAACGACGTTGCGGCTGCCGGCGCGCTCGTGCAGGTCGTCGATGTTCTGGGTCACCACCAGAACCTCGCCCGGCCACTCCGATTCCAGCCGCGCCAATGAAAAGTGCGCGGCGTTGGGCTTGACGTCGCCGGAGGCGAGGCGGGCGCGGCGCGCGTTATAAAAGGCGTGCACGCGCACCGGATCGCGGGCGAAGGCGTCGGGGGTGGCGACGTCCTCGATGCGCACGGTGGCCCAGATGCCGTCGGCGTCGCGGAAGGTGGCGAGGCCGGATTCTTTGGAGATGCCGGCGCCGGTGAGGATGACGATTTGGCGATCGCGCATGATCCCTTCGATGCTTGCCGGAACTGTTGCCCATCCAGGCCGCAGCCATGATAATCCGCCCCGTCGCGCCGGCGACTTACAATAACGCAACCGGGAGGCCTCCGCGTGGTCAAGGTGCTGTTCGTCTGCCTCGGCAACATCTGCCGCTCGCCGACCGCCGAGGGGGTGTTCCGCAAGCTCATCGAGGAGCACGGACTGGCGGAAAAAATCGTCGTCGATTCCGCCGGCACCGGCGGCTGGCACGTCGGCGAGCCGCCGGACGGCCGCGCGGTGAAAGCGGCGAAACGGCGTGGCGTCGACCTTTCCCAAATCCGCGCCCGCCAGGCGACACGCGGCGACTTCCGGCGCTTCGATCTCATCGTCGCCATGGACGCCGACAACCATGCAACCCTCGCCCGCCTGTGCCCGAAGGGCGAGGAGCACCGGCTGCACCTGTTTCTCGACTTCGCGGCCGGCCTCGAAGGCCGCGACGTGCCGGATCCGTTTTACGGCGGCGGCGACGGCTTCGAGGCGGTGCTCGACATGATCGAGCGAGCCGCCGAAGGCCTGCTCGCCCACATCCGCGACAAGCACCTGTAGGGAGATGGCGATGCGCGGGTCACCCCCCACCCTCTGTCGCCCGCGACCGCCAATCCTGCGAGACACCCCCTCCCCATCCCTCCCCCGTCGAGGAGGAGGGGGTAGGTATCGATTGCTGCCACAACTTCCCTCCCCCCTTGCGGGGGAGGGTCGGGGTGGGGGGTGAGCCACGCCATGAAGCAGCAGATCGCCGACGCGATCGCGCGGGCGACCGGCGCGCGGCCGGTACGCATTGCGCCGATGGGCGGCGGCTGCGTCGGCGACGTGGCGCGGGTCGAGCTCGCCGACGGCCGCGTCGTCGTCGCCAAAACCGGCGACAAGGGGAGCCGCCTCGATCTCGAAGGCTTCATGCTCGACTACCTGCGCGACAACGGCGGCCTGCCGGTGCCCGAGGTTCTCCACGCCGCCGACGACCTGCTGGTGATGAGCTTCATCGAGACCTCCGGCGGCATCACCGACGGCGCGCAAGTCCACGCCGCCGAGATTCTCGCCAGGCTGCACGCCGTCACCGCCGACCGTTTCGGCTTCGCGCGGCCGACGGCGATCGGCGGGCTCCGCCAGCCGAATCCGTGGACGGCGAGCTGGCGCGACTTCTTCCGCGACCAGCGGCTGCTTTATATGGCCCGCCAGGCGTTCGACGCCGGCCGGCTGCCGAAGGACCTGCTGGCGCGCGTCGAGCGGCTGGCGCTGCGTCTCGAAAGCTGGATCGGCGACGACGCCAAACCGTCGCTGATCCACGGCGATCTGTGGACCGGCAACGTGCTGGTGCGCGGCGGCCGCGTCGCCGGCTTCGTCGACCCGGCGATCTATTACGCCGACGCCGAGATCGAGCTGGCGTTCTCGACGCTGTTCGGCACCTTCGGCGCGCCGTTCTTCGCCCGCTACGCCGAGCTTCGCGCCATCGCGCCCGGCTTCTTCGAGGAGCGCCGCGAGCTCTACAACCTCTATCCGCTGCTGGTGCACGTGCGGCTGTTCGGCGGCCACTACGTCGGCAGCGTCGAGGCGACGCTGAAGCGGTTCGGCTGCTAGACCCCGGCCAGGCGACAGGTCGGCCGCGAGAATGCCCATCGCCCCGTTGGTCCGGATGGACAATCGCCGAACCGGATTCCGCCCGGAAATGTCATCAATCGTCATCTTCCGTCATCATGCGTCGTCTTTTTCGTCGTCAAACGTCATCGTCGGTGTAGGCGCCGTGTGATCATTCGTCATCGTCCGCGTAAGCATTCGCAAGCATCGGCCGGCGTCCGCGGGCGGGTGCCCGGCCTTCGTAGCCGAAGCGGCTGCTTCGGCGGAGCAGGTTCGCGAAGGCGGGAGGCCCGACTCAAAGGACGGGCCGAGCGAATCGGCGCCGGCGCTGCCGGCCCGGGCGGAAAACGGCTGAATCCCGCCGTTTTCTTCCTCTTCACGATGTCCAAGAGTTAAAGAACGTATAGGGAACATACGCTCATTGAATCGCCGAGTCAAGGGGCGAATTTCCGACGCCAGGTCATTAAGTGTCGTGACTGGACCAATTTCATACGGATTGATTCATTCGTCGCGCTGGACGATGCGCATCGTCGTCCATTGGAACTCGCCATTATCCACAGGGATTCGTGTTGTTATCGGCTCAATCCGAAATCCAGTGTTTCTCCTTACAAAGGGAAATACCCATTCTTGATTGTCGCGGAAGAACACCAGTTCTTCTGCACACCGAACAATTTGCTTGTTTATATAACGGACCTCGCCGTGGCTCAGCAAATGTCTCCGATGGGAAAAATACTTGAAATGGAAGTCACTATCGCGCCGTTCTTCCGCCAAGCTCGGTCTGATTCTGATGGCTATGTCAGGGGCCAATGGCGCAATTCGATTTATAATCCTCAAATCGTCACTTTGTTCTATCGCAACTGGAAAATCGCTCGTAAAAAACGGACTCCCAAGTTCCTCATTAATTAGAATGTCCCAGTCGAAGTTTCCGAACGCGATCGTGCGGTGGTAGATGCCGGAAATGGCGAGGGCTTGAGGGTATTTCTCGTCTATTTCGAAAAAGATCTTCTGTTCGTCGAGAAGTTGGCGCAAAGAATTGCCACCTAACTCCTTGGGTGGCGGTGGAAATTTACCGCCCGCATCAAGAATCGCGGCCGTTTTCTCAACCATATGGCGCAACGGATCAGCTCCAATCCGCATTGCCGCTGGCGAGCATGACAGTATGTAGGCGATAAATCCCGAGACGACAAATATGCTGTCGTTATCAATTTTTCCGGACCGAAATTTTTCGACGGATTCGTTGTAACGCGGCTCTATGATTTCGAGAAATTTTTCAATAGCTCGGCTTTCCAACAAATAGTCATTCGTGTTTCCTTTTTCGATCCGGCAGACGTCTTCGGAACCACACGGAAATTGCTTTAAGTCGCGTTTCCGAATGGCATACATTTTCTTACCCCCCATATCGGAGGAGTAAAAATTTCTCAGATGAACTTGGGAAACATAATGATCTAATGCCATACCGTCCCGTTTGCCATTTCTAGAGAATTTTTAAGTCCACCCACTGTTAAATGGTTGCTTCCGACAAATATCACACTATTCAGAATTTACCTGACTTGAACGTAGTCCCGAGTATTACCGCACTATCGGGCCGACCGGCTTCCACCCCCACCCCGATCCCCTATACTGCCTCCGTTTCCGTTCACCCGCATTGAAAGTGAGGGGCCCATGCTGAAGCTCCACGTCCTCGACCGGCTCTACCGCCATTCCTCGAACGTCGCCCACGGGGTCGAGGTGCCGGCCGGCGCGCGCCTGCTGTTCACCAACGGTCAGGTCGGCACCCGGGCGGACGGCACCACGCCGGCGACCACCGCCGAGCAGATCGAGGTGGCGTTCGAGCGGCTGGGCGCGGTGCTGGCGGCGGCGGGCATGGGCTTCGGCGACGTGGTCCGCTTCGACGTCTATTTCACCGACAGGATGGACGTGGGAACCTTCGTCGCCATCCGCGACCGCGTCATGGGTGCCCACAAGCCGGGCGCCACCTTCATCGTCGTCAAGGGGCTCGCCCGGCCGGATTTGAAGATCGAGATCGAGGCGGTGGCGGCGAAGGCGGATTGAGAAATCGGGTTGCGTTTATGCTATCGCCGTAGCCCCACCTCACCCGCCGCCGTAGCCCCACCTCACCCGCCGCGCCTTCGCGCTTCGCGCTGCGGCGGGCACCCTCTCCCCCCTGAAGGGCGGAGAGGGAAGCCCTGGATTCCCGCGTTCGCGGGAATGACGAAAGGCGGCAGGGTCAAGCAATCGCGTTCTATGGAGAGGCGCTATGCCGCCTTCCGCCCCCTTGCGCCATATCCGGCCGCTCCGCCACGGCGAAGGCCCTCGCCCGGGGTGTGACCGGCGTCACTGGACGCCGCCACGTGGCGGCGCTAAAATGACATCCGTCAAGAATGACGTTCGTTTCAGTCTTCCTAGAACAGGAGACAGACCATGAATCCCTACAAGCCCATCGCCCCTGTGGGCGATCCCCCCTACGACATGACCACCGACATGTACGCCGGGCTGCGGCCCCTCGAGGCGGAACTCGCCCTCCATCACGCGAACAACTTCGGGCCGCCGTCCGACGAGATATGGGACGACGTCGTCGCCATGGTGTTCCGGCTGGACAGCGACGACGACGACATGCGGGAGTTGAAGGACGAGCTCGAGCTGTTCCGGCGCGAGAACGACTTCGAGCGCGACTGAGGCGACGACGCGAGGGTCGGCGGACTCCCCGGCCCCTGTCGGCCCGGCGGCCGGCGCGCGGGCGGGCGAGGTTTCTAATGCCGGCTTCGGGTCACGGGCGACTGCCCATGGCCGACGCCGCGCTGCCGCGCCTTTCCTTCGAGACGAGCCTCCCGCCTTCGCGAAGCCCGCTTCGGCGGGCGAAGGAAGGTCGGCCCTCCTCAGGATGAGGCGCGCGGAGCGACGGGGCGCCGCTCGCCCCGCAGTATCCCCCGCATCACCCGGATCGCCGGGTTCATCACGCGGTCGCGGCGCCACGCCATGGCGAGCGGCCTGGACAGCGGCGGCGATAGCGGCAGCGCCCGCATCAATCCCTGCTGCACCTCGCGGGCGACCGCGATCCCGGAGACGATCGACCAGCCGAAGCCGGCCATGACGAAGCTCTTCTGCGCCTCCGACAAGCCGACCTCGAGGATGCGCGGCGGCGGAGTCGCGGCGGCGAGCCCGGCCTCAAGCCAGGCGTCGACGGCCTCGCTTCTCGAACAGCACCAGGCGGCGGCCGGCCAAGTCCGAGGCGCCGACCGCCTGCAACGTCGTCTCATCGTCCGGCGGCACGACGCAGATCAGGCGGTCGTCGGCGAACGGCTCGCGGGTCAGCCGCGCGTCGGCGGCGATGCCGGTGGCGACGATGATGTCGATGGTGCCGTCGATCAGCCCGTGCGCGAGCACGCCGGTGTTGCCGGTGCGTAGATCGACCTCGGCCTTGGGATGCTCGCCGGCGAAGCGGGCGAGCAGCGGCGGCAGATGATAGGTGGAGGCGACGCCGCCGGCGCCGATGACGAAGCGGCCCGAGACCTCGCCCTGCATGTCGGCGATGCGCATCAGGGCAGCCGCCAGCTCGGCCGTCATGCGGCCGGCCGCGGCCAGCAGGATGCCGCCCTCGGGCGTCGGTTTCACCCGCTTGCCGATGCGCTCGATCAACAGCACGCCGGTCTCGTCCTCGAGGCGCTTGATCTGGTTCGATACCGCCGACTGGGTGAGCAGCAGCTCCTCGGCGGCGGCCGAGAAGCCGCCCAGGCGCAGCACCGCTTCGAGGGCGCGCAGGCGCTGGAGCGAAGGCAGGGAGCGGCGCATGATCGGGTCCCGGGTATATCACTTTATGAAATGATTTTGAGATAAATAATAAATTTTTATTGTGGTCCGGTCCAGGGTAAAAGAGAGCCAACGATGCGGCGCCGGCCGCGGGAGAAACCGCAGCAGGCCCGCGTCCCCGAAACCCGAGGAGAATTCACATGCCCAACAAGATCATCGCCGCCGTCAAGGCCTGGTTGCGCGCCATCGAGGACCGCCGCCATCTCGCCGAAATGCCCGACTACCTGCTGAAGGACATCGGACTGCGCCGCGACCAGATCGACGCCGGCGGCGTGTGGCGCGAGGACATCGCGCCCGCCGCCGCGAAAGTGCGGCCATCGGCCAAGGTGGTCGCCATCGCCCCGGCGGCGGTCGCGCGCCCCGCCGACAAGCCGGCGGCGCCGGAGAAGGAGAAGCACCTGGCCGCTTGATTCGGCCGCCTGAAGGAGCCCTTCGACTTTATCTCCCCCCGTTCTCCGCCCATTCTCCCCGGGGGCCTTCCCCCGGTTGTTCCCCCGGCCGTCCTCCCTGTTCTACCGCCGGGGTCCCTACTCCAACCCAAGCCTCGCCGCCGGCGCCTCACCCCCCTGTCTCCCTAGAGGCCCGGCGGCTTTTCTTTTCGCGATCCGGTGCCCCACTTCACCCGGCGCGCTACTTCTTTTCGCGATCCGGTGCCCCACTTCACCCGGCGCGCTACCGGTACTAACTAATTTAAATCCGCGACTCGCCCCACCTCTCCCCGACCCTCTCCGCCCCAAAGGGGCAGAGAGGGAGGGCAACGGCGATTCCCTCCACCCTCTCCGCCCTTCAGGGGGGAGAGGGCGGCGCGCGTCAGCGCGCCGTGTGAGGTGGGGAAATCACGCCGCCGCCCGCTAGTCGCCGCCTAATCGTCGAGCGGATACTCCACCAGCACCTCGTAGTGCGCCGCCTCGCTGCCGAGGTGGCTGCGGAAGAGCACGAAGCGGTCGACCTCGAACGGACCGGCGGCGAAGCGGTTGTTGGCCTCGAGCCAGGCGCCAATCTTCGGCCCGGGCGCGAGGCCGTTCCGCATCCGGGCCAGCGCCGCGTGCGGCATGAACTTGCGCCGCTCCGGCTCCAACCGGAGGCGCACCAGGCCGGTTTCGATCTTGGCCTGCAGGCGCATCAGCGGCTCCGAGCGCTCGACGGCGGCCCACAGCGTGTGCACCTTGCCGCGGCGGTCGAAGACGCCGAGGCCGGCAAACGCCAGCCGGAACGCCGGCCCCTTGACCGCCGCCAGGGCGGCGTCGATGTCGTGGGCCTGGCCGCCGTCGACCTCGCCGATGAAGCGCAGCGTCAGATGCAGGTTCTCCTCTTTCACCCACTTGGCGCCGGGGATGCCGCCTTCGAGCATGGCCAGCCGGGCGCGGATCAGCTCCGGGAGCGCGATGCCGACGAACAGGCGCATGGCTCAGTCCTTTCGTTTATCGCAGCCGGCGCCGCCCCACCTCACCCGGCGCGCGCTTGCGGTTCCCGTGGGGGTATCCCCCACACCCCCTGGCGCGCGCCGCCCTCTCCCCCTGAAGGGCGGAGAGGGCAACTCAATCTCTCCCTCTCTACCCCCTTTGGGGCGGAGAGGGTCGGGGAGAGGGGGGGGGGGAGAGAGGGGGAAGTTATCTCGATACATCCGTCGCCCCTTCACAAAAACAGCGCCAGCACGCCGGTGTAGCCGTAGAGGCGATTGTTGGAGATCTCGCCGTTGCCGTAGAAGCCGACCAGCGGCACCTCGCCGAGCAGCCCCCGGATCAGCGCCATCTCGTCGCCTTCCTTGCCGAACATGTTGGGGCCGCGGGCGACGCAGGAGAAATAGACGCCGCCCCGGGGCGGGCCCGGCAGGCGGTTCCTCAGGTTCTCGACCATGCGGGTCAGGTCCTCGATGGCGCTCTTCGGGTCGCGGCGGACGAACATGACGCGGTCGCCGGCCCTGATCTCGGCGCCGACGGCGAGCCAGCCGCGCGCCGGGTCGACGCCGATCAGGTTGCGCACCAGGTAGTCGCCGGTGTCGGAGCCCTCGACCGGAAACGCGGCGTGGACGTAGCCGGCGGCGCGGGCGAGGTCGCGGGCCAGCAGCTCGCCCATGTCGGCCTTCAAGACATCCAGCGCACGCTCGCCGTCAAGCGCCATCACCACGTTGTCGGCGCACTCGGTGATGGCGTGGGGCGCACCCAGCGGCACGCAGCCCTGGCTCAAGCCGGTCGCCACCTCGACCCCGGGCGCGAACAGCACGCCCGACACGCCGCCGTTGACGACGCGGCCGGCGAGCTGGTGCTGCGGGCCGCGCGACGAGGTCAGGCCGCCGACCAGGAAGCCGGAGGTGGCGAGCGCCAGGCCCTCGACCAGGGCGGCGCTGCGGCCGTTGGTGGGATCGCCGTGGACGATGCCGAACGGCGGCGCCGTCTTCTCGATCC
>JACPJY010000059.1 GCA_016187325.1 Rhodospirillales bacterium
CAGGTGCAGAATATAATTGGCGCCGAACCCGTTGCTCACCACCTGCCAACGTAGATCCTGCTCGGAGGCGCGGATCAGCCCGGTGCCGACGACGAACGCATAGACATCGCCGCCACGGGTCACATGGACCATGGTCGCCGGCCGCCGCAACACGTGGGCGGCATTCCAAACCCGCCCGCCGTCCGTGCTCTTGAGAAGCCCCTGCCGGGTCGCCGCGTATAGCGTCTCCGAATCGCGGCTCGATGCGGCCAACCCGATCAGGCCGTCGGGCGCCGGCCCCACCCGCGACCAGGTGCGCCCGCCGTCCTTGCTTTTTTGCAGGTCGCCGTAGACGCCGTAAAGCACTTGCGGATCGGCCTTGCTTACGTCCATCTGATGGAAATCGACGGGACCGCCGACTCCTGTGGAGAGCTTAGACCACGATCTGCCGCCGTCCCTCGAAACGATAAATCCGAGATTGCCGCCGCCCGACGGATGTCCGCTCGCGAAAAGAATCGCGGGATCGCTCGGGTGCGGCGTGAACCCCATGAAGTCGTCTTTGCTCTCGGAAACCTGCCGGGCGACGCCCGCGGCATCGACGACATAAAGGCCATGGTGGGTGGCAAGGTAGAGGCGCGACGGATCGCCCGGATCGACCGCCAGACCGTGAAAGTGCGTGTCGCGGGCGAGAGCCGCGACGGTCGTTTCGGCCGCCGACAACGGGCGGCTTGCGACCAGCCCGACGCAAACCGCAAGGGCGGCGAGCAGGCCCGAAACGAACAGCCATCCCAAGAGCGGCTTCAATTTGATCATGACGACCTCATTCGCTGTGGTTGCCCATGGGCCAAAACCGGGCGCTGGACCCAGTAAAGAGCTGCAAACGGAATGACGATCCACTGGGCGAAAGGCGCGAGGCCGGCATCGATCAACGGCAGCGTTGGCATCAGGTCGGAGTAGGCCCAGCTTCCCCTGATCTCGATATTCAACCACTCGCTGAAGACCGTATAGGAAAGGCCAAGCGCGACTGCCGACGAGGACGAGGGACGCCAGCAGCGCGGACGAGGCGATCAGGATATCGCCGCCGGTGCAATGGACGACGGCAAATGCGATTTCGCTCGGCGTCCCTTCCCGCCAGATCGTGTAGAACGGGAGCTGGGCAACCTCCCACACCAGGTTGGCGCCGGCGATGACCAGGAGATACTGGCGGATCGTCGCAAGCCAGGATAAAGAATACGCGTCAGTCATTGGTTCATCTCCCGTGGCACAGCCCGTCCAGCGGTCGCACGGCTGCGATTCAAATACTCGTCCAGCGCCGCCGCACCCTTGTTGTAGAAGGTATAGGAAAGGGTGATCGCGGTCACATCCCCGGCATTCGGATCGTCGGCGATCGCCGGATCGACAAAGAAGGTGACGGGAAACTCCTTGCGCTCGCCCGGCATCAGAAGCTGTTCGGTGAAGCAGAAGCACTCGATCTTATTGAAATAACGGGCCACCTTGAACGGCGTCACGTTGAACGTCGCCGTGCCGAGCATCGGCTCATTCCCCGTGTTCTGGGCGGCGAACGCGACAAGCCGTTCCTCGCCCAACCGAACCTCGACCGGCGCCGGCGGCGAGAACTGCCACGGCATATCGCGGGCGACGTTGGTGTCAAACCGCACGGTCACGACCCGTCCCGGAACCGCGCCCGGGGCCTTGGCTGCAACCTGCGTAGTGCCGCCGAACCCGGTCACCTGGCAGAACAACTGGTACAAGGGGACCGCGAAGTACACCAGCGTACCCATGGCGCCGAGAATGCCGGTCAGCGCCGCGACCACGGCGACGTTCCGGCGGCGGCGGGTCCGAGGCGCGGGCGGCGTCGCGCCGTCCTTACTCGAAACCGTTGCTGTCTGGTGTGACGTGTTCATCCTCGATACAGCTCCCCTAACTTTGCCCAAAGCCCGCGTCTCTTGACCGCCTCGGCGCCGTGCCCGTTCATCAGGCCGCGATCAGCTCGCGGACAGTCCGCCAGCGCGGCAAGAACATGGGTACCTGCTGCCGATAGGCGACATAGGCGTCACCGAAGCGCTCGATCAGCGTCGCCTCCTCGCGGCGTGCCAGCCGCACGTAGGCGAAGACGATCGCCGACGCGAGCGCCAGGGTCGGGAGCGTCGGCCAGTGCACGAGCTGTCCGAATACCGCGAGGAAGATGCCGGCATACTGCGGGTGCCGAACGACCCCATAGACGCCATCGCTGAGCAATCGGTCGCTGGAGAAGTAGACCCGGATCCATCCTTTGATGATCAGGATCAGGCCCGTGAAGACGAAGGCATAGCCGATCGCCATCTCGATGCTCGCGCCGACCAGGCCGTAGCCCAGCAGCGTCCCCCAAAGATGACCACTGTAATGGACGGGCGGGATCTCCACCGGTAGTACGCTCGCCAGAACATAGATGGTGAGCGGGAAGCCATACATCTCGGCGTACAGCGCGATGATGAACGCCTGCACCAAGCCCGCTCCGGCCCAGTCGCGCCAACTCGCCGGAGCGAGGAAGTGGTAAAGCGCCCACGACGCGACGACGATCACGAGAATCGCAAAAGGCCACAGCTTCAGCCATTCCTGGAAGTCGGAGTCCATACGATCGAGGTCCTGTGCTGACAATCACTCAATACACCGATACCGTGTCGGTATCGCTACCCGATTTGGCGGATGTTGGTGGTGAAGCCCGCATCCTCAAAACAATTCCCGGAGCTTGTCCCAAAGCCCACGTTTTTTCGCCGCCTCGGCGCCGTGCACGTCGTTGACCAGGGCGTTAATGTAGAGGACCAAGTTTATCGGCTGGAACTTCAGGCCGTGGAAATTCGCCCGCCAGCGCCCTTCGCGGTCGATGACGTGGGTAACTACGCTGTGGACCTGATAGCCGCCTTCGACTTCCGTGAACTTGTGGCCAAACTTCTGGACCAGGTCGCGTGTGACGGTTGGCCGTTCCGTGCCGCTGGTCAGGAACGTCCAGTTCACCGGGGCCAGGCCGTGCGCCTCGCCGTACTTGCGCATCACCTCGGGCGTGTCGCGTATCGGATCGCTGGTGATGGTCAGGAACTGCACCGCGTCGCGCATCGGCGGCGTGCGGTTGACCATCTCCTGGATTTCGGCGATGCGGTCGGCGTGCAGCGGGCAAACGTCTGGGCAGTTGGTGTAGATGAAATGCAGGACGACGACCTTGCCGCGAAGATCGCGAAGGCTGACCGGCCGTCCGTCGGCGTCCATGAGCGCGAAGTCGGGCGCTTGCTTGTCGAGGGGCTGGAAATAGAATTCCTTGTCGTGGAGGTCGTCTTCCAGGCTCTTCAGCGAGTGGGCGGACGCGCCGGGCGCGTTCAGGACAGTCAGCGCCAAAGCCAGCAGCAAGCCTTTCATGTATCGCTCCATCATCGAGTTCGGCCGCGGAGAGGCCGGCCCGCCGCGCGGGCGGGCCGGCGCGTTCCTCAGCGATTGCCTTCGGGCGTCGTCGGCGAGTCCTTCCGCCACTGCTCGTTGGGCTTCGTGGCGCCGCGGTCGCCGGTCATGCCACCCATCATCTGGTTGCATTGCTCCATCATCGGGCCCATCTGCCCCATCATGTTCATCATGCCCATCATGCCGCCACCCATCATCCCGGGGCCCATCATCGAGCCGCCGGACTTCCCGGTTTCATTGGCGTAAAGGGCCGGCGCGGCGGCCAGTCCGGCCGTCAGGACCAGAGCGGCGAGCAATTTCGTGACGATTTTCATGGCTTCAAAATCTCCTTATTCATCCAGAAGGTTGAAGGTACGAGCGGATGACATCGGCCATTTGCTCGGGCGAAGCTTGGTGGGAAAACCCAATCAGGAACTTTCCATCCGGTCCAATCAGGTAAACGGCGCTGGAATGGTCCATCAGATAGTCCTTGGCGGCCTTCGAGTCGCTGCCCTTGGCGTAGTAGACGCGATAGGCCTTGGCCACCGTGGCGACCTGGTCAGGCGTGCCGGTCAGGCCGATCATGCGAGGGTGGAAGGCCTTCACATACTCGGCCAGCACTTTCGGCGTGTCGCGTTCGGGATCGACCGTGATCAATAGTGGCTGAATCGTCTTTGCTTGCTCGCCGAGCGCGTCGAGAGCTGAAGCCATCTTTTGGGCGGTGATCGGACACATGTCGGGGCAGTTTGTGTAACCGAAGTAAACGAGGAGGTATCTGCCCCGATAATCGGCGTCCGTCACCGCTTTGCCGTCATGGTCAACAAGCGCGAACGGGCCGCCGACCTTGACGGTCGGCGTGATGGTACCGGCAGGGGTCGGTCCCTTATGACCGACATGTGTCGCCGTCTCGGGTTTGCTCCAAGTGAGCCACCCGAGTACGACAACGGCGAGCCCGATGGCGGCGGTTGCCGTGTACGCCACTATCCTCGATGGTATTTTCACGCCCATCCCTTTCGTCCCGACGGTCGACGGTAGTCCGATGCTGTGGAGTCAGACCCCACCCGGGCCTCCTTTGGTATCTGTTTTGTCTCCAGAGTTCCCGGCCCCGGTCGAGCACGACTTGTCGCCGCCCTTGTTCATGCACAGCCCCAGCGCACACATCGCCGCGCACGGCAGCGCCGCGAGCAGAATGGGCGCGATGCCCGCCGCCACTAGCCATTCCCATCCTAAGGCCGCGCCGGCGACGACGACGCCGACCGCGAGGACGATCAGGCCCCATTTGCCGCGCACGTAGGGCCAGGCGAAGTTGACGACGGCCTGAGCGCGGGAGACGGTCGTACTGTTTGTTTGTGATGTATTCATTCGGGTTGCTCCTATGGTTGGGCGGCGGCGGAGTGGGGACTCAACCGGACGCCGATTTTCGTGTTTCCTTAATCCGTTTGCGGATGAACGAGATCATTTCGGGTGCGTCCCACTCCGCCGGGCCGACCAGCCGTCCGATCTCGCGGCCGTCGGCGTCGATCAGCAACGTGGTGGGCAGGCCGACGACCTTCAGCGTCCGCGTCGCCTTGCCGGTGCCGTCGATGTAAATCGCCAAGTTTTTGACTCCGATTTCCTCGTAGAACTTGCGCACCGCTCCTACGCCGGCCCGGTCGATGGACAGCGCCAACACCTCGAAGCCCGGCCCACCCAGCTTGGCCTGCAGCCGGTCGAGAGTCGGCATCTCCTTTCGGCAGGGGATGCACCAAGTCGCCCAGATGTTGAGAAGGACGACCTTGCCGCGGAAGTTTTCCAGCGTCGCCGGCGATCCGTCGCCGCGCTGGAACTCGAGTTCGGGGATCGGCATCGGGCTATCGTGGATGGCAAAGCCCTCGACGCTCTTCTCGGCTACCGCCGGAAAGGCCGCGACGGCAGCGACAACGACAAGGGCGCCCAAGGCGGCGGCTCGGAAAAGTCGCGCGGAGTTGGCAAGCGCGCCGGTCATTTGCGGAGCCTTTCGACGATGGGCAGGATCGTGCGCGACCACGCTTCTGCCGTGATCGGCCCGATGTGCTTGTAGGCGATCCGGCCATCCTTGCCGACGACGAAGGTTTCCGGCACGCCGTAGACGCCCCACTCGATGCCGACGCGGCCGTCGAGGTCGGCGCCGGTCCGCGTGTAGGGATCGCCCAGCTTGTCGAGCCAGGCCGCCGCGTCGTCGGGCTTGTTCTTGTAGTTGAGGCCGTGGATCGGCACCACGCCCTCGGCCTTGAGGCGCATGAACAACGGATGTTCGAGCCGGCAGGCCGTGCACCAGGAGGCGAACACGTTGACTAGCGACACATCACCCCGGAGGTCGGCGCTCGCCAGGCCGAGGGTGCGGCCCTTGACCGGCGGCAGGTCGAATGCCGGCACCGGCCTGCCGAAAAGCACGGACGGAATTATCCGCGGGTCGCGCGTGAGCCCCCATGCAAAAACGATCGCAAGACCGACGAACACCAACACCGGCAACACATAGACGAGCCGCGGCCATTTGGCTGCCGACGGTTGCGCCGCGTCCATCGGGTTGGCCATTTGCCCGGTCACGGCGCGCTCCCTCCGTCGCGCCGGCCGCCCCAGAACACGTACTTGGCGAGCGCGGCGATGGCGAGGACGACCAGCAACAGGACCAGTAGTCCCGCGCCGGCCATCAGCCAGCCGCCAAACCCGCAGCTCCCCATCATGTCCATCATCATCGACTCCTGTTCTCACTCCACCGCGTAGACCTTCGGCGCGCCTTTCTTGATCTCGTAAATCCTGAACGGCCCATCCTTGCGGCCCGTCATCCCGGGCGTGCCCAGCGGCATGCCGGGCAGCGAGATGCCCTTGATCTGCGGCCGTTCGGCGAGGAGCTTGTTCAGGGTCTTCAGCGGCACATGGCCCTCGACCACGTAGCCGTCGATCAGCGTCGTGTGGCATCCCTCGAACGCCTCGGAAACGCCGTGCTCGCGCTTGATCAGCGACAGGTCATGGGTCGCCTTGACGGTCACCTTGAAGCCGTTCTGACGCAGGTATTTCGCGTAGCCTTCGCAACAATCGCACTGCGGGTTCTTGTAGAGGATCGCTTCCTTGGCGTCGGCCGACTCCGGCGACCAGAAACCATAAATCAGTGCACCCGCGATAATGGCGAATGCCGCCGTGATCATGGCGATCTTTCGAACCTTCATTTTCTGTCTCCGTTCATTCCGCATCCAATTGAAGACGCGACCCGCCCGAATGGGCCGGCCGAATGCATCAGCACTTCTCCTCGATGAAGCCGCTGATCTCCCGCGGGCTGCGGAACACCAGGAACGACCGGTCGCCGCCCATCATCCCCGCCGGCAGCAGCACCGGCTTGCCGCCGGGCGGGCCGTTGGCGGTCGAGTCGGTCTTGAAACGGAGGTTGAACTCCCAGAACTTCAGGGTCTTTCCGTCCGCCGTCGTCACCTGATAGGTGTCGCGGCAGTAACGGATGGACGTTACCTGCTGGGCGGGCGTCGGTTTCGAGATGTCGACGAGCTCCGACGAGCCCATCATGCCCATCATGCCGCCGCCGGGGGCGGACTCCTGGCCGCCCGCCGTCTTCTCCGGACTATCCGAGGCAAGCTGCTTGAGGTAGGCGATGATGTTTCGCCGCTCGGCCGGATCGCGGATCGGCGCCAGGGTCATCGTCGTCCCCGGGACCATCTGGCGCGGTCCTTGCAGCCATGCATCGAGGGTCTGGTCGTTCCAGACGACACCGGAGTTCAGAAGGGTGTCCGAATAACGGCTGAACCCTTCGACCGTTCCGGCCTTGCGCCCCCAGACCCCGGCGAGGCTGGGTCCGGTCTTGTGCGTGTTCGGTGCGGCCGAATGGCAGACGGCGCATTTGAGAAAGTCCTTCTTGCCGCGGGCGGCGTCGCCGGCGGCGCTAGCCCCCGAGGGCTGCGCGAGGACGCCCGCGATCGCCGCGAGACACGTGGCGATAATGAAAAGCCGCATTTTCGTTTCCTCCCCTCTCATGAAACCCGGACGACTCCCATCATCCCGCCGGCCTGATGCTCCAGGATGTGGCAGTGGATCATCCAGTCGCCCGGGTTGTCGGCGACGAAGGCGATCTCCGCCCGTTCCTTCGGCGCCATCAGCACGGTGTCCTGCCATTCGCGGTGGCGGGTCGGCTTGCCGTCGCGGCTGACGACGCGGAACGAATGGCCGTGCAGATGGACCGGGTGATGCCAGGCGGTGTCGTTGGCGAGAGCGAGGACATAGGAACGCCCGCGCGTCAGCCTCAGCATCGGCTCGTGAATATGCCCCGTCGCCGTCACGCCGTTGATCGTCCACGCCATGCCGCTTTGCATCATCTCGCGCATGTCCACTTGCCGGCCGCCCATCATCGCCATGCGCATGCTGCCCATCATGCCGCCGCCGAAGGCAATCTCGTGGCGTTCGGCGTCCGCCAGGTTGGGCTCCGGCATGGTGTTGTCGTCCAGCCGCGCAATCGGTCCAGCGGGACCCCGGCGAACGGGTTCTCCCTCGTAGGCGAGGTCGAGCAGCCGGTATTCGAGACTCCGGTAAAACGTATCGGTCACCCGGAACCGGCGACCTGGATTACCGACCAGGTCGATGACCAGGTCGATCCGCATCGCCGGGCCGATCACCACCGGCCCCGCGACCTCATGCGGCTCGACCGGCTGGCCGTCGTAGGAGACGACCGTCGGGCGGTGATCCTTGAATTCGAGCCCGAATATGCGCGCGTTGGCGGCGTTGATCAGGCGCAGGCGTATCCGCTCGCCGGCGCGTACCGCGAACGTGTCGGGCAGGCGCCCGTTGACCGTGACCGTGTTGCCGACGCGGCCATTGTGGCTGATATCGTGCATGTTGCCGAAGTCGCCGCTGATCTGGGCCGTCGGCAACAGGCGCCAGTCATCCAGCACCCAGGTCACGTCGCGGTCGACGCTTGTGGGATTTCGCTCCTCGACGATCAGGGGCCCGTAGAGGCCGCGGCCGATCTGCTCGAAGCTGCGCTGGTGCGGATGGTACCAGTAGGTGCCGGCGTCCGGTAGGTCGAACTCGTAGACGAATGTGTCGCCTGGCGCGATCGGCTTCTGGGTCAGGTGCGGCACGCCGTCCATGGCGTTGGGCACGCGGACGCCGTGCCAGTGGACGGTGGTCTCCTCGGCCAACCGGTTCTCGACCGCGACACGAAGCCGCTCGCCCTGGCGGACCCTGATCTCCGGCCCCGGCACGGTCCCGTCGTAGGACCATACCGCGGTCGGGGGATGGCTGTCCCCGACCAGCCGGGTCTCGCCGGGCTTTGCGACCAGCCGATACTCCCGGGTAGTCGGCGGGATATTCGCCCACGCGGGCAGGGCCATCGCGATGGTTGCCATGCCGCTTGACGCGAGGAAGGTCCGCCGCGAAACGGCCCATGCATTTTTGGTCATTATCGGTTTACTCCATCCTTGACGGGGCGATGATGGCGCCGGCCCTTATGTTGTTGAAGGGTGCGCCGACGACGGCGCGCGTGAAGCGAGACGCTTCGCTGGCGCGCGGTTAAGGCCGAGTCATCCCGCCGATGGCGGGACGCGGCCCGTCAGCCGAGGATGGAAAGTCTGGGAGGCGAGGGATCGGGAATGCCGGTCGAGCCCCGAGGAGGAATATTTGGCGCGATCGCCGGCGAATCCGCCGCGTCGAGCGCAATCACGGCTGACGTGGGGAGGAGTCCATGGGCAGTGGTCACGCAAGCCGGGAGACAATTGGCCTGTTGGGCATTGCCCTCGTTTCCGCCGCAAGCGGTGCACCCGCTGGTGCCGGAGGAACCGGCGTCACCCACCGTCGCCATCTTCACGACCATGTCGTTGACTTGAACGGCGGACAAAACCGTCCCCATCCCGACGAACAGGGCCAGGATCGTCACGATCATTCGTTGGGCGAATCGGGTTCTCATCGATGCCGCAATATGGTCAATCGGGCTGGCAAGCGCAAGGGGTAAGAAAGACTCCGCATTCCGGGTCGTAAAATTTGACGCTTTCGTCGCGCGATGAGCCGTAGTTGGAAACGGTGTCCGTAATATCGTGGAATTTCTTGGCTTCCCGATTTACGTACCGCTTTCAAACCTGGGCAATTCGCCTCGATCTTATCGGCAACCGGTCAATACCGGCCGCTCGCCCGCCGGCCGTCGACGGCCGAAATCCGCGTCGTCTACGAACGCGAGAACCCACGTGGGCTGAAGTTCGAGGCCGTCACCTTCGAGAAGACGGCACCCGGCGTCGGGCGTTAGCCGACTTCGGGTTTGGCCGGCGCCGTTACCGCCGCCTCGGGCTTGCGCCTGGCGGCTTTCGGCTTTTTCGGCATCGCCTTGATCCGCGCCGCCTCTTCCCTGTCGGAGGCCTCCTTGGCCAGGCGCAGCGTGCGCAATTTCTGGACGTGCTCGGCTCGCTCCTGATCCGCCTTTTTCTTCTCCACCGCGGCCTTCTTGTCGCGTTGATTGATCTGGGCGAATTTCTCCTCGGCCTTCGATTTCACTGATTTCATCATTGCGACGATCCTATGGTTCGACGTGGACGGTTTCGGGCGACACCCGCAGCCGGAGGCGGGCGGGACGGACGCGCCGCAAGCCGGGCCGGCATCGGCGGCGCGCGACGCTTCCGACATGACGTTCGGCAGTGGTCTCGTATTCGTCTTGGCGGCGGGGCGTTGACGTCGGCCCGCCTGGTATCGGTGGTCCGCCGGACGGCGTTGCGGCGCCGGCAACCGCCGGGAGCGATCGGCCGCCCCCCGCCGAAGCGGGAGGCGGCATGTGACGCAATCGATCAGTCGACGATCGACAAGTTCTCGGCGGAAGATTTGCCGTTCTGTCCGGTCTGCAGCTCGTAGGAAACCTTCTGGCCCTCGCGCAGGCCGGGAAGCCCGGCGCGCTCGACGGCGGAAATGTGAACGAAGGCGTCCTTCGATCCGTCTTCCGGCTGGATGAATCCGAACCCCTTGGCGGGGTTAAACCACTTAACTGTTCCTGTCGGCATCGTTATACCTCCAACAGCGTGAAAATCCGCGACGCACACCGCGTGACGCCGCGGCCGTTTTTTTGACGTTCACAATGTCAGGGGATAACCAAGCGGACCGGTAGAATGGTCGTTCAGGTAGCACAAAACGACTGTGAAACGTATGCCGCAGGTATAGCCCAAGGCGCCGAGAAGTCAAGGAATCCCACAACTTTCGCACGATCTTGGCGGGAAAATATATGGGCCGGGGAAAGATTGGGGATTCCGTTCCACCGCCGAATCCGCTTATCATGGTGCAACAATAAAAAGAATACGTCGGCGGTCGATCGCCGATCTCACAGGGGTGTGGGGTTGTCCACGGGCGGCAGAGGCCCGGGGGTTTTGTTTGCGCGGGCCCCTGCGGGCACGCCCGAGAAACGGGTGACGACGACAATGTCTGAGATCGACGGCAAGTACCTCATGGATCTGGCCCGCGACAAGTCCGCGGATCGGCGGCAGTTGCTGGCCGAGACCATCTCGGATTTGTTCAACGGCAAGAAGCGCGTTCTCACCGATCGGGAACGGGCGCTGATGTTCGACATCCTGCGCAAGATGCTCCACAACGCCGAAATGGCGGTGCGCCGGATCGTCAGCGAGCAGCTCGCGGACGTGCCGGACGCGCCGCCCGATCTGGTCAAGATGCTCGCCAACGACGAGATCGAGGTCGCCTATTTCGTGCTGCGCGACAGCCCGGTGCTCAAGGAGCAGGACCTGATCGAGGTGATCCGCCACCGCACGCTGGAGCACCAGCTCGCCATCGCCGTCCGCGAATCGGTGCCGGAGAAGGTCTCCGACGAGCTGGTCGAGGCCGGCGACGAAAGCGTCATCACCGCGCTCCTGAAGAACTCCGGCGCCAAGATCTCGCTCGCCACCATGGAGTACCTGGTCGAGGAATCGAAGCGGGTCGATGCTTTCCAGGAGCCGATGCTGCGCCGCGAGGACCTGGAGCCGGAATTCGCCAAGCGCATGTACATGTGGGTGTCGGCGGCACTCCGCAAATACATCGTCGAGAACTTCGATTTCGACCAGACGGTGCTCGACAACCTGCTGGAGAAGGCCGCCCACGACCAGGCGGCCGGCGGCGACGCGCCGAACACCAAGACCGACGCGCTGGCGGCGGAAGTCGACAACGAGGGCCTCGGCCTCACCAAGATGATGATCCGGGCGCTTAAAGACGGCGAGGTGTTCCTGTTCGAGGCGATGTTCCGGCGGCTCACCGGGCTGCACACGACGCTGATCAAGCGCATCCTGTTCGAGCCCGGCGGCGAGGGGCTGGCGGTTGCGTGCAAGGCGTCGGAGATCTCGACCGGCGACTTCTCGACCATTTTCAGCCTGAGCCGCATGTCGCGGCCGGCCGTCGACCCCATCGACCACGAAGGCATCCAGCGCGTCCTCGAATTCTACGATAGGCTGTCGCCAGCGGCGGCGCGCGACGTGGTCAACCGCTGGCGCCGCGATATCGACTACCAGAAGGCCATCCGCGAGGTCGAGCTCGACAATTGAAATCCTTGGGGATTCCGGCCTGTGACCCCCGTCACTGATCGCCCCCCGCCCGAGGCCGTAGAGTCCTCGGCCACGGTGCGCCGGAACGCCGCTCCGGCGCCGGGACGACAGTGGGGAGCGCCCGTTGGCCGACATCACCCTATCCGCCGCCATCAGGAGCGCGCTGGTTTCGAGCCAGCGCACCACGGCGCTTACCGACGTCAGCCGCGAGCGCGTGGAGACGGGGCTCCGGGTCAACCGGCCGATCGACGACGCGTCGGCGTTCTTCCTCGCCCAGAACCTGGCCGGGCGCGCCGGCGAGGTGCTCCAGGTCAAGGACTCGATCGGCCAGGCCGCCACCGCCATCGGCGGCACGCTCGCCGGCATCGACGCCATTTCCGGCATTACCAACCAGCTGAAGGGCATCGCCACCGCCGCCCGCGGCGGCTCGGCCGAGACCCGCGCCGCGGCGACGGCGCAGTTCGACCGGCTCAGGGGCCAGGTCGACGCGCTGGCCGCCGACGTCAATTTCGGCGGCGTCAAGCTGCTGGCGTCGCCGGCCCAGAGCCTGACGGTCGACTTCAACGCCGACGGCTCTTCGGGGCTGACCATCCAGGGCCAGCCGTCCGATGCCGCCTCCCTCGGCATCGGCGCCGCGGCCGTCGATTTCAACAACTTCGCCACCGACGCCGACATCGATTCGGCGATCGCCGGCCTCGACGGCGCCACCGCGACGTTGCGCGCCTCGGCGGCGACGCTCGGCTCCAACGCCGGGCTGCTCAACACCCGCCTCGACTTCACCGAGGAGCTCGCCAACACGCTCACCTCGGGCGCCGGCAAGTTGACGCTTGCCGATCTCAACGAGGAGGCGGCGAAGCTGGTGTCGCTGCGCCTCTCCGGCGCGCTCGGCGCCATCGGGCTCAACATCGCCGCGCAAAGCCAGCGCGTGGTGCTGCAGTTGTTCTAGGGTCCGGGAGGAACCCATGTCCGTCACCGGCATCGATGTCTATCAACGGGCGCAGAAGCTGGCGGCGTCACCGCGCGCCGCCGAGGCGGCGGCGTTCTCGAAGGCGGTGCTGCTGCTGACCCAGGCCGGCAGGCGGCCGGGCGACTACGCCGCCTATGCCAAGGCTCTCGAATTCAACCGCATGCTGTGGACCGTCCTCCAGGCCGACGTCGCCGACGCCGCCAACCCGCTCCCCGACGACGTGAAAGGCGACTTCCTCAGCCTGTCGCTGTTCGTCGACAGGCAGACCGTCAAGGCCCTGGCCGAGCCGGCGCCCGGGAACCTGGCGCCGCTGATCGAGATCGACCGCAATCTCGCCCGGGGTTTGCGCGCCTGAACCCTGCTACACTGGCGGGACCATGAGCCACGCCGCCCATGATCGCGCCTCCAGGAACAATCGCGTGCGCATCCTGCACCTGACCGACCTGCACCTGCGGCAAGCCATCCCCGGCACCGCCACCAAGGCCGAGCGGCTGTCGCGTGCGATGCCGGCGGCGCTCGAGCGGCTGTCGGCGAAGCTGCCGGCGCTGGCGGCCGACGTCGTCGCGCTCACCGGCGACCTCCTCGACGTGCCCGACGTCGAGGCCGGCGGCCTCGGCGGCAACGACGCGCCGCCGTCGCCCGCGCTCGCCCAACACGCCGAGGCCGATTACCGGCTGATGAAGGACTGGCTGGAGTCGACCGGCCTGCCCTACTTGGTGATCCCCGGCAACCACGATCACGAGGCGATCTACGACCGGGTGTTCGGCGCCCCGCCGGCGGTGCGCGACCTCGCCGGCGTGCGCTTCGTCGCCTTCCGCGACGAGCTCGATGCCGACCGCACGCCGCTCCGCACCGGCGCCCGGCGGGCGCTGTTCGAGGAGGCGGTCGCGGGAGGCGGCATGGACGGCCCGTGGCAGGTGCACCTGCAGCATTACATGATCCACCCGCCGACCGTCGCCGGCTGGCGCTACAACTACCGGGGCTCGCGGCGGATGAAGCGGATGATCGAGCAGGCCGGCCGGGTGCGCGCCGTGCTCTCCGGCCACTACCACCCGGGCAGCCTGGCGGTCAGCCGCGACGGCGTGCACTATTCGGTGCCGCCGGCGTTTTGCTCGGCGCCGCACCCGTTCCGGTTGATGGACGTCGCCGCCGACGGCACGGTGTCGTATCGGGATGTTTGCGTGGACGGCCCGGCCCCGGCAAAGGAGAGACGATGATGAATAGGATCGATACGTTCGTCGGCGCGCTCGCCATCGCGCTCGCCGCCGCGACCGCCCACGCGGAGGTCGAGGACGTGAAGTCGCCGCGCGGCGAGACGGTGCGGATCTTGGTCGAGAAGGCCGACAGCCCGTTCGTCACCGTGGTGCTGTTCGCCGGCGGCGACGGCGGACTGGAAATGTCGAAAGCGGGCGAGATCCACAACCTCAAGGGCAATTTCCTGCTCCGGACGCGCCGCCATTTCCGCTCCCACGGCGCCAACACGGTGGTCATCGACGCGCCGTCGGACCGCCACAGCCTCCGCGAATTCCGCGATACCGAAGGGCACGCCCGCGACGTCGGCGCCGTCATCAGGCACCTGAAGGCGACGCTCAAGCTGCCGGTGTGGGTGATCGGCACCTCCAACGGCACCACCTCGGCCGCCAACGCCGGCGTCCGGCTTGCCGCCACCGCCGACCGGCCCGACGGCGTCGTCCTCACCTCGACCCGGATGGCCACCACCGCCATCGCCACCGGCGTGCCCGATCTGGACCTGGCCAGGATCACCGGGCCGGTGCTGATCGCCCATCACAAGAGCGACAGCTGTTTCGTCACCCCGCCCGAGCGGATGCCCGGCCTGCAAGCGGCGCTGAAGAACGCCAAGCCGGTGAAGGTGCTGTGGTACGAGGGC
Source organism: Rhodospirillales bacterium (assembly GCA_016187325.1). Classification (GTDB taxonomy): domain Bacteria; phylum Pseudomonadota; class Alphaproteobacteria; order Rhodospirillales; family Casp-alpha2; genus JACPJY01. The sequence continues at coordinate 14,762 of JACPJY010000059.1, forward strand.
GGCTCGGGCATCAAGGGCGACGCGTGCGAGGCCTACCACTATCACGGCTTCCGCGGCATCGAGACCACGGTGATCGCCGACATCATGGCGTGGATCAGGAACCCGGCGCCGTAGCGCCCGGCTAACCCAGCGGCTTCGCCGCCGCGCACACCGCCCGCGCCCATCCATAATAGGTGTCGACGGGCTCCTTGGTCTGGTCGTTGTCGGTGAACAATGCGATGGCCTCGATCGGATGCTGCGGCGGCTCGCCGAAGGCGCGCTCGAAGTCGTCGGCGAGGTTGCGCCTGAAGCGCAGCCACCGCCCGGTGCGGGCGTCGCCGCTCTCGATCACGATGCTGCGCACGGTGCCCGGCAGGTACGGATTGTCGACTACCGTCTCCGCCGGCAGCCGGTGGTTGGTCCATACGTAGCGCAGCGTCGGCACCGGGTTCGGCGCCGTCAGCAGCCCCGGGTCGCCGAACAGCAGGAAGATCGAGGCCGCCACGTCCTCCTCGCCCCACACCCGGATGTCGGCTTTCGCCTGCACGTGACGCGCCGCCCACGTCCATTCGAACTCCGGGCACGTGCGCCAGTCGATTTTCACCCGCCGGATCAACAGCGACGCCGATTCGCGGCCCCTGGCGCGGATCGCCGGCAGGCCGTCGAAATGGGCGAGAGAATAGTCGGTGGCGCGGTTCAAGGGATAATGCAGCCAGGCTTCCGCGATGGCGGTCTCGCCGTCGAACAGCCTCTCGGACGGCGGCGGCGCCTCGGCGCCGGGCGGCGCCGTCGCGCAGCCCTCGGCCGCCATCACCATTGCCGCCAACAATGCCCGCCAGGCTGTCACCGGGGCTTCGCCGCGTTCAGCCTGTCGACCTCGATTTGCAGGTGCTTGAGCGCGTTCTGTATCTCGGCCACCGTCAGCTCGAGGGTCTGGATGCGCTGCCGGAGCGCTTCGGCGCCTTGCGTGGGCGGCGGCGCCGGCCGGAAGGTTGTGATGTCGCGCACCCGCGCCTCCAGTTGCATCACGCGCGCCTGCAGGCTCATGATGTCCTGCGCCGCCGCCGGCCGGGCGCCCGCGATCGTCACCGCTACCGCCGCGGTCGTCGCCACCGCCACCGCCGCCAATAACACCACTCGGAATCCGGTCATCGCCGCCTCCCTCGCCCGGTTGCGCGTCTTCCTCTACGTCCTACGCCGGCGGCGCCGGAAAAGCCATATGCCCGCTTTCCCCGGCGCCGGATTCGGGAGTCTCCTTGACCGCGCGCGGAATCGGCCCCACATTGGGAGCGTTCCGAGGGGAGCCCCGCTAGGGGGCTGAGAGACCACCGGCCACGCCGTAGCGCCGAGCGCGAAGGCGGGCAACGTGGAGACCCATCGAACCTGATCCGGGTCACGCCGGCGTAGGGACGGGAACGTGCCGCGCTCCACCCCCCGGATCTCCGGAAGCCTGTTTTTTGGGAGATCCCAACCATGAACGTCATTTCCAAGCCCCAGTCGAAGCCAAAGACCGCCGACATCACCACCGGGTCGCTGCCGGCCAGCCGCAAGATTTACGTCAAGGGAACGCTGCACCCGGACATCCAGGTGCCGATGCGCGAGATCGCCGTGCACCCGACCGCCGGCGAGCCGCCGCTGGTCGTCTACGACACCTCGGGCCCCTACACCGACCCGGCGGTCGCGATCGACATCGAGGCCGGCCTGCCGAGGCTGCGCGAGCCCTGGATCCGCGCCCGCGGCGACGTCGAGGAATATGAGGGCCGCGACGTGCGACCCGAAGACAACGGCGGCGCAGCGGGCGAGAAGCTCGCCCCGGTGTTCCCGACCCGCGTGAAGCCGCTGCGCGCCAAAAAAGGCCGCGCCGTGACGCAAATCCACTACGCGCGGCAAGGCGCGATCACGCCGGAGATGGAGTTCATCGCCATCCGCGAGAACGAGAACCGCCGACGCGACCCGGAAGCCGCCAAGCGCGTCATCGCCCAAGGGCAAAGCTTCGGCGCCGCGCTCCCCGACTACGTGACGCCGGAATTCGTGCGCGACGAGGTCGCCCGTGGCCGCGCCATCATCCCCGCCAACATCAACCACCCGGAGCTGGAGCCGCAGATCATCGGCCGCAACTTCCTGGTCAAGATCAACGCCAACATCGGCAACTCGGCGGTGACGTCTTCG